>DAOOGN010000023.1:0-44612 GCA_035415725.1 Anaerolineae bacterium
CGAAAAAGAGGGGGTGTGGCGGGCAGCGAAGCTGCCCGCCACACCCCCTACAAAAATCCCCCTTCCCTCCACCTGGCAAGTGCAAGATATTGCCGAAGATCTTTTGCGCCGTTACAGCCTTTCATTCTGGGATGCTATGGTGATTGCGGCATGTCTGGCTGGCGGAATTACGCGGCTATACTCCGAAGATTTCGATGCTTATCCTAGCATTGACGGCTTGGAAGGTCTGAATCCCTTTGCCCCGTCAGATTGAAATATCGTAGGGCGAGTTGTCAACTCGCCCTACAGCTTTTAGAGCACTGCTCCCTCGAACTGGCTGTTGTACAGCTCCGCGTAGAAGCCGTGGCGCGCTAGCAACTCCGCGTGCGTGCCCTGCTCGACGATGTCGCCTTCGTTCATCACCAAAATCAGGTCGGCGTTGCGAATGGTGGAGAGCCGGTGCGCGATGATGAAGCTGGTGCGCCCTTGCATCAGCTCGTCCATCGCTTCCTGAATCAGCACCTCGGTGCGCGTGTCCACCGAGCTGGTGGCCTCGTCGAGGATGAGGATTTTGGGATCGGCCAGGACGGCGCGGGCAATCGTCAGCAACTGCTTCTGCCCCTGCGAGACGTTGCTGGCCTCCTCGTTCAGCACCATGCCGTAGCCATCCGGCAGGGTGTGGATGAAGTGGTCCACGTGGGCGGTCTTGGCGGCGGCGATCACTTCTTCGTCGGTGGCATCCTGACGGCCATAGCGGATGTTCTCCATGATTGTGCCATTGTAGAGCCACGTGTCTTGCAATACCATCCCGAACATCTTGCGCAGATCACGGCGGGTAAAGTCGCGGATGTCGTGACTCTCCACCAGGATCGCGCCGTCGTTCACGTCGTAGAAGCGCATCAGCAGTTTGACCATGGTGGTCTTGCCGGCGCCCGTCGGCCCCACGATGGCGATCTTCTGCCCCGGTCGCGCCTCGGCGCAGAAGTCGTTGATGATGATCTTGTCGGGGGTGTAGCCGAAGCGCACGTCCTGGAATTCGACGTGGCCGGTCACCCGTTCCAGCTTGACCGGTGTGGTCGTATCGGGGACTTCTTCGGCTTCTTCCAGAAACTCGAAGACGCGCTCGGCAGCGGCGGCAGCGTGTTGCAGCACGTTGGAGATGTTGGCGAGTTGCGTAATCGGCTGAGTGAACGAGCGCACGTATTGGATGAACGCCTGCACGTCGCCGATGGCAATGGCGTTGCGGATGACGAGCCAGCCGCCCAACACCGCTACGCCGACGTAGCCCAGGTTGCCGATGAACATTACTAACGGCATCATCAACCCGGAAAGGAAATGTGATTTCCAGACTGCGTCGTGGAGTGTCGTGTTGTAATCTTTGAATTGCGCCAGGCTCTTGGCCTCGCCGTTGAACGCCTTCATGACGATGTGCCCACCGTACATCTCTTCGATGTGGCCGTTGACGTGTCCCAGGTAGTCCTGCTGCTGTTTGAAGTACTTTTGCGACTGACCGACGATGATCCGCACCGCACCGAGGGACAAGGGGATCATCAACAGCGCGGCCAGCGTCATCAGCCAGCTAATGGAGAACATCATCGCCAGCACGCCGATGACGGTGCAGGTGGAGGTGACGATTTGCGTGAGGCTCTGACTGAGGGTCTGGTTGATGGTATCCACGTCGTTGGTGATGCGCGAGAGCACTTCACCGTGGGTGACGCTGTCGAAATACTTGAGCGGCAGCCGGTTGATCTTCTCGGCGATCTCCTTGCGGAAGCGGTAGGTGATGTCCGTGGAGACGTTCGCCATGATCCAGCCCTGAATGTAGCTGAACAACGCCGAGGCCACGTACAGCCCCAGGACGGTCAGCAGAATGTTGCCGATGTAGGTAAAATCGATGGCGCCGGTGCCGGTAATCTGCGCCATCACCCCCTCGAACAGGCGGGTGGTGGCTTTGCCGAGGATTTTCGGGCCGGCGATATGGGCCGCCGTCGAGGCGACCGCCATCAGCGCTACCATCAGCAGGGCCACCTGATAGGGGCGCAAATAGGCCAGCAACTTGCGCATCGTTCCCTTGAAATCGCGCGGTTTCTCGCCCCGCATCATTCTGCGCCCGCCGCCTTGACCGAGGCGCGCGCCGCGCCTGCTCGATGTGCCGTGTCCGGAGGTGCCCGGCGCCGGGCGTCCGTTGACCGAAGTGTTGCTTTGTGGTTCGCTTGGGGATGTCATGCCAGTTCCTCCTTGCTCAGTTGCGAGAGTGCAATTTCCTGGTAGGTTGCACAGGTCGCCATCAACTCGCGGTGGGTGCCCTTGCCGACCATTTTCCCTTCTTCCAAGACGATGATCTGCTCGGCATTTTTGATCGTCGCCACGCGCTGTGTCACGATCAGCAGAGTGCTGTCGCCGGTGTACTGTTTGAGGGCGCGACGCAGTGCGGCGTCCGTCTTGAAGTCTAACGCTGAGAAGCTGTCGTCGAAGATGAAGATCGGCGGCTTCTTCACCAGCGCGCGCGCAATCGCCAGGCGCTGCTTTTGCCCCCCGGAGACGTTGTCGCCGCCCTGCGCGATCTCGGCGTCCAGCCCTTCCGGCCTGGCGTCGATGAACTCGGTAGCCTGGGCGATGTCGGCTGCCCAACGCAGGGTTTCCGCGTCCGCCTCCTCGTCGGCGTAGCGCAGGTTGCTCTCGATGGTGCCGGAGAAGAGCGTGCCGCGCTGCGGGATGTAGCCGATCTTGTCGCGCAAGTCGTGCTGCGTCACGGCGCGGATGTCCACGCCGTCAATCAAAATCGCGCCTTCCGTCACGTCGTAAAAGCGGGGAATGAGGTTGACGACGGTGGATTTGCCCGAACCGGTCGAGCCGATGATGGCCGTCGTCTGCCCCGGCTGCGCGGTGAAGGCGATGTCATGCAACACATCCGTATCCGCGCCGGGATAGCGGAACGAGACGTGGCGGAATTCGACCGTCCCCTTGAAGGGGGTGGGAAACGTTTGCGGCGTTTCAGGGTCGCGGATGCTCGGCTCGGTTTCCAGCACATCGGCGATGCGGTCGGCGGAGACCGACGCGCGGGGCAGCATGATGAACATCATGGAAAGCATCAGGAACGCCATGACGATTTGCATGGCGTATTGCATGAAGGCCATCATATCGCCGACCTGCATGGTCGCCTCTGCTACCTGGTGCGCGCCCACCCAGATGATGGATAACGACAGGCCATTCATGACCAGCATCATCAGCGGCATCATGATCACCATCACGCGGTTGATGAACAGCATGGTGGCGGTCAAATCCCGGTTCGCTTGGTCGAAGCGGGCTTTCTCAAAGTCCTGCATGTTGAAGGCGCGGATGACCATCATGCCCGAAAGGTGCTCGCGCGCCACCAGGTTCAGGCGATCCACCAGCTTCTGGATGCTCCTGAACTTAGGCAGTACAATGGAGAAAACGATGGCGATCAAGCTGAGCAAGATGGCGACGGCTATGGCGATCAGCCACCACATCGAAGAGCCTTTGCTCATCGCGCGGATGATGCCGCCGACGCCGATGATGGGGGCGTAGATGACCATGCGGATCATCATAGTGGTCACCATCTGGATTTGGGTCACGTCGTTGGTGGTGCGGGTGATGAGGGAGGCGGTGGAGAACTGGTCAAACTCGGCGCTGGAGAAGCTTTCCACCTTCTCGAAAATGGCCTGACGCAAGTCGCGGGCCAGGCCGGCAGCGGTGCGCGCCGCCAGGAAGCCGACCGCGATGGTACAGGCCACGGCTACCAATGTCAACAGCAACATTTGCCCGCCGACGCGCAGGATGTAGCCGGTTTGCATGGCCTCGGCATCCACACCCAGCGCGGTGTATTCCGCCTTCACCGCGCGGATGGCGACCTGCTCTAGCATACTCTCACCGAGCGTCGCAAACCGTTCCTGCATCATCGTTTTCATCTGCGCGATCTGCGCCGCCGGCAGTTGTTCCAACACCATGAACAGATCCACGCCCTGCGGCAATTTGGAAATATCGAAGCCGCCGAAACCGCCGCCGAGGGCAGCCGCTTTTGATGGGTCGGCCATGATCTGCTCGATGGTGGAGACGGCTACCCACGCCTGGCTCAACGCCGGGGTCAACGCCTCACGGGTGGCTGGGTCTATATCGCCGGCCACGTAGAGCGGCTCTTGTGCCAGTGTGGGGTATTTTTCCACCCATACCGCATAGTCAGGCGACTGTGCATCCACCAGCGTGTAATGGGCGAGCAACGCCGCCTGATCCTCGGCGCTCAGGAAAAGCGCCAGCCGTTGCATTTCACTCTGGCGAATGGCGGACGGCAGGACGCTTTCCACGCCGCCCTGCTGGATGCCGTTATTGACGATGCGCGAGAGATAGTCCGGCAGTGCCAGTTCGGCGTTGGCCTGCACGAACAACAGCGCGACGGCCAACAAGATCATCCCCCCATAGGGTTTGAGATACTTAATCAGTCGAGTCATAGAATAGGTCACTCCTCAATAGTCTGATAATAGTCTGATAGTCGTTAGTCTGATAGTCCTGTGATCAGACAGGGCTTGATCAATGCTCTCACATTTCAACGCCGGGCATCGTCGTGACGATGACGAGCGTAGCAGCGACGATGACGAGCGTAGTAGCGACTTGAGTCGCCAGACGACTGCAGTCGTTACCCCAACAAGTTGGGGGACTTCGCTACAGCTCCCTCCTCTTCATTTCTCTCTCCCTCTCTCGTTTACCCCCTATCAGGAACGTCTAGCCGTCTGGTCCTTTCCAGCAGGAGGCGCAGCGCGGCGCTGACTTGTTCTTGTTCGCTGGGGGTGAAGCTGGCGGCCAGTTCGCCGAGCCAGGCATAGCGCGCGCGGAAGCCGTCGTGGATCATCTGGTGGCCTTTCTCGGTCAGCGCGATTTGTTTGACGCGGCGGTCGTGGGGGGACTCCGTGCGCTCGATCACTCCCTGCTGCACCAATTGCTCCAACATCTGACTGGCCGCGGCGCTGGTGATGCTTAACTCGTCGCCGATATTGGAGACGTTGCACACTCGGCGCTGGCGGATGTTCAGCAACGCGCTTATCTGCGACATCGAGAAGTTGTGCTCTTTGGCGAAGAGCAGCACATTGTGCATGGCGCGGCGCATAAAGACTTCGATCCAGTCTTGTAGCATTTGGGTCAGTTCCTGGGTAGTGTCGTCCGGCATGAGTAGATCCAAATAGTTAAATTGTCTTAAATATCAAGCGCGCTGATTATAAAACTAAGTTTATAAACTGCAAGGGGGGGAAAACCACGCTGCTAGGGGTGGGATGGGAGTATCCTGCGAACACTACGCAGGACGCCCACCTTGTCACTGCTGTCTTCACTCTTCTTCCCGAGGCGCTGCGGTGGATTGGACGCTGTGAAGTTCGGCGAGGTTGCGGCGGATGTCGTGCAGTTCGGCTTCCGTGAGGCCCCACAGGGCGCGGGCGGCCTCGTCCACAGCGGCTTCGACGCGGCGCAGCGCGGTTTGCGCGGCGACGTCTCCGGCGTAGGCGGCGGGCGCCAGCCTGTGCGCTTCTTGCGAGAGTTCCGCCAGGCGGCGGTGGGTGGGGTTGGCGGGATCGTAGCGGGGAATGCGTAGATTCTGAATAAAAGACATGGAAACGTGTTTATATGTAAACATTTGGTATATCAATTGAACAACAACCGTGTTCAGCACTCCACAGAAGAAATGTGCAGCGTCTTGATCTTCAAAAGCCACCATATAAGCAGTTTGATCTGGGATGATGGCTTTTGACCCTGATGTGCTAATTACTGCTGATACCAAACTTGTCGCCACTTCGCCCCGCCATACCACCTTCCACGGCGCGAAGGTGTAATCGCCCACGTTGAACATCGAATAAAACGGCCCTGTTTCCACTAATTTCCCGCGCGCGTCCTTGCGGGTAAAGTAACGTGTGAAGCCGGAGCGCGCTCGCAGTGGTTTTTCGAAGCGTTTCAGATAGGCCCACGTGCGCGGCCAGCGGGTTTGCACGGTGATTTCGTCGATGCCGCGCCGCGTCTCCGGGTCTTGCAGCATCAGAATGTATAACGAGGGTTTGGCTTGCCAGCGGTGCACGTCACGCCCGCGCAGCAGCGGGTAGAGCAGGTCTGGTTCCAAGTCGGCAGTGACTTGTTCTACTTCACGCTTGGCCCCCTCAGTGAAGTTTTGCACGATCACCGGCCCATCAGGACGTTCGGCCATAATTTCAACCCAATAAATGCCGTTGGCCCAGGTACATGCACCCGCGTGAGCCTGATAATCGGATTCCCCCAAAACCTTACGTACCGCATCTAACGCTTTGGGGCGGGCGGTGAGCCACGCGCTGGTGGGGTCGGCGGCGTCCACCGGCGCGGCGCGGAAGTTCAAACGCCGCGTCTGTTCCAGGACTTCTTCCAGCGTGCTGTCGTAATCCAACCGTCCCGACTTTGTCTTTTGCCAGTAGGTGTAGGGCAGGGGATAGCGGGTGGGTTCTCCTTTGCGCAGGACAAAGATACTGGTGCGCGTGCTGGCGCCTTCAAAGACTTGCAGGCTGCTCAAATCATCCACGTGGAGCACGCCCAGGGGCGCCCCCTGTGCCCCAATCCGAAAACGACGGAATCCTTGACCCGCGCCGGCCGTCTTCCACACGCTTTGGGTGATGACAAACCCCAACTTGCCGCCGGGCTTGAGATAGCGGTCGGCGGCTACATAAGTCATCAGTGTGGAAAGGTCTTTTTTACCCTTGCCCAAAATGGTGTCCATCCCGGAGTGGACGAACAGGCCGTAATCATGCCATAGCGGCGTCGTTTGTTCCCGATACCCCTGCGGTAGGCTCTCCCAGTTGATCCACGGCGGGTTGCCCACCACGTAGTCGCACGGTTCCACGAAGAGCGGCATGAAGGCGTTCTTGAGCACGCGCACCCAGATGCTGTCCAGGCCGCGCCGGTGCAGGTCGCTCAACTGCGCGAACAACTCCGTCAGCACGTGTTCGATGCCTACGTGGGTGACCACCTCCGGCAATTCGCGGCGGCAGCGATCCACAAAGACGTCCGGCGCGAAACCGCCGTCGACGCACGTCTCCAGCACGTCGGCAAAGCGCTCCATCTTCTCCCGCGAGTTGAGTGTATCGGGCAGGGGCAGTGTGCCCACGGCGGTCTCCAAAATGCGGCGGTCTTGCTCGAACAATCCCTCGCCGCGCGCCGGCGTCAACACACTGTCGGCCAGGTAGATGGGGATTTCGACCTCGCGGCGGCGGTAGGGGAGCAGATCGGCAATCGCCAGCAGGTAGTTCACCCGCGCGGCCAATACCGCCAGCGGGTTGAGGTCGATGCCCACGATGCTGTTGAGGATGATGTCCAGGGTGTCGCCCTCGGCCAGCCCGGCCTGGCGACAGTTGGCTTTGAGCGCGCGGATGGCAAGCACGGGGAATGTCCCCGAACCGCAGGCGGGATCGAGCAGGCGTTTGTGGATCGTGGACGGATAGCTCATCCGTCCCACGGCAGGCATCTGGAACAACGGCTCGCCCAACTGCATCAGCAGACGCTCGGCCAGCCAATCGGGGGTGTAGAACTCGCCCAGGTCGTGGCGGATTTCGCGGGGCAGCAGGTAATGGTAGAGCTTCTTGAGCAGGTCGCGAGTGCTGTGGGGATCATCCTGCACAGTGGCGGGGTTGTACCCGGCCAGGCGGGCCAGCGTCCGGCGCAGCGCCTCTTCCAGCGGGGCATCCCACGCGCTGAGATACCAGGCGAAGAAGTCGCCTTCCAGCAGGTTCTTGATGCCCAGAGCGCGGAAGATGCCGCCATCCTCCGTCCGGCGCAATTCGGCGCGCAGTGCCTCGCCGTGCAGGTTGGCGATGGTCGTCAACGGCGTCGTCCCGAGCGTCCCCCCGACGTGCGCCTGCAACACCAGCCGGGCGATATTCTTCACCAGGAACGAGAAATAGGTCTGGATGGCGAAGAAGAAGCGCGGGATGTCTGCTTGTCCGGCATGCAGTCCCATCCCCTCGGCAAAGGCGCGCAATTCCTGGCGGTGTCTGATTTTGCCGCCGGCGGCCTCGAAGCCCGCCGTCTCGCCGAAGAAGTGCTGCCATTGCGTGAACAGGCGTTGGGTGAGATCGTCGGCGTGGCCGGTCAGCGCTGTATAGAGCGCCGCCGTCACCTGGCGGCTGAGATCGTTCTGACTGCCAAAATCCTCCACCAGGTTCTCCGGCACGAGCGCGCGCCCGGAGGCCAGCGAGAAGAGGGAGCGTAGGAAGCGCTCGGCGGAGGCGGGGGTGATGTTGAGCGGCTCTTCCACAATCACATGGCCTTCGTGGTAGCGGACGAAGATGAAGTAGTAACCGTCGAAGGCCACCCCCAACAAGCGGTCGGGGGCCTGGTGTTCGGCCTGCGCCAGGCCGGTCAGATAACCCTTCACTTGTTGGACGGCGTGTTGCGTCGCGCCGTGGCTCAACTGCGGGCGGAGCGCGCCGGGGTTCTCGTACTCTATGACGAGGCGGTTGTACACCGCATCGGCGCGGCCTTGAGCCAGTGTATATTCCTGGCGAAAATCCAACGTCACCCCTAAGTCCTGCGCCACTGTTGCAATGGCGTTATTCATCACGTGTTCGAATTCGGCCTCGTTGTGGGCCGCGCGTGCGGCGGCGGTGATCTGCTGCGCGAACGGGGGCGCAATCTGGCGCAAATAGGTGTATGTCTCGGTCACAGTGCGAATGGACATAGGATTCTCGCTTTCACAGGTTGGGCCAGGGTTGTGTAGAACTTTCCCAGTATACCGTAAAACACGTCATGAGCAACGGACCTGACAGGTTTGCTGAAGCCTGTCACCTGGCGGGTCTGACAAGAGGGAGGTTGTCCAAAAATGATTCCGGGGTGTATATCTCGACGGCGGTGGCGCGGTCGGAGACCGGCCACAGCTTGTGTTGGGGGCTACGCCATTCTATGATTTTGCCAGCGCTTGCGCGATCACGCGGGCCAGCGCTTCCAGGGTGAGCGGTTTGAGGAGCCAATCCACTTCCATGTGAGTCCAGTCTTCTTTGAGCGGGTGGCCCGTGAGCAGAACGACGCGGGTGTGGATACCGCGTTGCCGCATGGCTTCGATCAAACCGAGGCCGCCCATCTCTGGCATGACCACGTCGCTGAGAACCAGGGCGATCTCATCAGGGTGCGCTTCCAGCATTGCCAGGGCATACCGTCCATTTTCGGCGGCGACGGCCCGATACTCAAGCGCTTCCAGACTGTCTACCAGGGCCATGCGCGTCACCGGGTTGTCTTCTACCACCAGAATCATCTGCCCCTGGCCGGTGATCAGGCCGCGATCATGGTCTCCCGTTATCCCTTCCCCTGCCGTTGTTTCCAGGGCGGGCAGATGCAGGCTGAAGGTGGTGCCTTTACCCGGCCGGCTGTCGACATGGATTTGTCCTCCGTGCATGCCTATGATCCCATAGACTTGTGATAGTCCCAGCCCTGTACCCTGCCCCGGTTCTTTGGTGGTGAAAAACGGTTCGAAAATGTGCGGTAAAACATCAGGGGGAATGCCGTTGCCGGTGTCGGTGACGGTCAGTTGGATCCATTCGCCCACGTCCAGACCCAAAAGTGCGGCGTTGGCCGTGTCCACATGGAGGCGTGTGAGGTGGAAGTGCAAGGCGCCGCCGTTGGGCATAGCGTCGCGCGCGTTGACGGCCAGATTCATCACCACTTGCTGCATGGAGGTGGCAGAGCCGTTCAGCGTATAGTTGTCGTCGTCGTGGGTGAGCATGAGGTGGATGTTTTCCGGCAGAGTGCGCTCCAGCAGCTTGATTTGTTCTTCCACCAACGCCAGCAAATCGAAGGGGTGCCGCTCCAGGATGGTGCGGCGGCTGAAATCCAGGATTTGCTGAATCAAGCGTGTGGCATACATGGCCTGTTGGTAGATGGTGGTCAGGCGTTCCTGTACGGCCGCGGGGACGCCGGCGACGCGCGCCGACATCTGGCTGTAGAGCACGATGGTTGCCATAATGTTGTTGAAGTCGTGGGCGATGCCGGCGGCCAGTTGTCCCACCGCGGCCAGGCGTTCTTGCTGTTGCGCCCGCTGCGCGGTTTCGCGTTGCTGTGTCACGTCGCGCACCACGAGCACCCAACCTTCGGGTTGTTCGTCGTGGCGGATCGATTTGGCCAGCACTTGCAGGCTGCGCGTCTCTGTCTCTAGCTCGTGCCACAAGCCACGCGGCGGTGCGGCCAGCAGGTCTGCCAGCGGGCAGCCTCCCAGTTGTGTGAGGACGTCGCCGACGTCGCTGCCGGCCAGGGTGCTGAGGTCTTGCTGTCCCAGGCGGTTGGCCGATAACACCCGCCCGGCGTTATCGAGCAACAGCACGCCCTCCGGTACGGTGTCCATCACCTGTTGGACCTGACGCGCCTGTTCCTGGACGCGGATGAGCAACTGCTCGCGTTCCCGTTCGGCCTGGCGTCTCTCTTCCAGTCGACGCTGGGCCAGGGCCAGCGCATTGTGGAGGTTGCGCAAGGCGATGTCGGAGGTGATGACGATCAAAAACAGGCTGAGGCTGAAGTTGATCCAGCCGGAGAGCGGCGGTACGGGGAACAGTTGAGGTAAGGGATGCCCCCACGTGGCATTGAGGGCCATCGCCAGGCCGGCCAGGCTGCTGGCGCCGGCGACAATGATCATAGCGCGTGAACCTAAGAGTAGCCCACTGATGATGGTCAACGCGAGGTAGTACACGGCGTCGATGCTGTTCATTCCGCCGGCCATGAGCACCATGCCGGTCGCAACGCACCATAGTCCTGTCAGGATGAGAATACTGGCGCTGCGCACGTAGCCGCGGTACATCAACACGCGCGAAAGGGTCAGTACCACCACCATCCCCGCGACGATGGCGAGACTGCCCAGTTTCTCGGCGAAGACGAACACCGATGCCAGGCCGGCCAGTAGCGTGGCGGCGACGAGGGCCAGTTGTAAGGCGTTGAGTACGCGCGCCACACGGCTTTTCTCTTCGTCAGGCTCGAACGCCGGGGCGGTCAAATAGTGTTTTAACCAGGATAACATAGCCGTTCCTTAGGTTAGACGGTGTTTGGGGTGATGGTTCATCATCCTCACTCAGGCTGAACGGTTCATTCGCCGGTACAGCGGCAGCATCCGTCTCAAGAGCCAGCGTGAAAGCCGTCCATAATGCTTACCATAGAAATATACCACACTCTGATAATAAGTGTTTTGGGCGCTTGGATTCTTCTGTAGGCTTTGGCCGCCCAGATGGATGATTTCTACCTGGGGGTCGTAATACACTTTCCAACCAGCCTGGCGGAAGCGCAAACACCAATCGTTATCTTCGAAATACATCCACATATTTTCGTCCAACATCCCAATTTGTTCGACGGCGGAACGGCGCACCAACATGCATGCGCCGGAGACCCAATCCACCGTCTGGATTTGATCCGTTGCCCAGTCGTGGAGATAGCGGTGCAGGAACAGTTGGTGCAAACCGCGCCGCAACAAGTACAATGGTGTGGGATCACCGCCAAAGGCGTAGGGTTGCGGCGTCCCGTCGGGGCGCAAGAGACGTGGGCCGACGGCGCCGGCGTCCGGGTGAGCCTCCATAAAGCGCACCAGGGCGGTCAGTGATGCTGGTTGGACGATGGTGTCGCTGTTGAGCAGCAGGAGGTAGGGTATAGCGGGGTCGGCGGCGCGAATTCCCAGGTTGTTGCCCCGCGCAAAGCCCAGATTTTGGGAACTGCGGATGAGTTGCACCTGTGGGAAGTCGCGCGCGACCATGTCGGCACTGCCGTCGGTGGAGGCGTTGTCGACGACGATAACGGTGTAATCCAGGCCTGCTGCGCCCGCCGGAATGGAGCGCAGACAGTCGGCGAGAAGGGAAGCGGTATTCCAGGAAAGAAGGATGATCGCAAGGCTCATTTTGTACATTCTGGTTTATGAGCCACCAAAAAATAAGTTTCACCCCGAACGCCCAGATTCTTCACCAACCAATCATCCAATCTGCGCAATCTACGCGCCATTTTGACCTCTCGTTCATGCGAACTAAGACGGAGATGGCCGGCCACGACATTGGCAAAGGCTTGTGGAGTCTCGTAGTGTTCGACGATAAAATGTTCCCGAATGAGCGCGACAGCTTCAGAGCCACTTATGTCTTCGAAAGGTGAACGAGGGGGTAAAGTAAACGCTGCCGGCGCCCTACGCCGGGGGAGAAGATACTGGTAAACTCGCGCCATCAAGCGATTAAAGATGTGAAGCGGTTTACGCCAATAAGGCACTTCCGTCGGCACCATAAGCAGAAACAGGTAACGCAGCAAACGTCCGGCAAAAGACGGTTCCATGTGATCCAGGCAAATCAGTGCACCACCGGGTTTGAGCGTCTTTTTAATTTGAACTACAAGACTGGGTAAATCAAGGACATGGTGAAAGGCGGCAATCGCCAGCACAACATCATACGTATCAGCGGCCATCCCCAGCCGGTTTAAGTCTCCGACAAACAACCTTATCTTGCCAGGGCAGGGGTCAGTTTGTTGAGAGGAGGCAAAACGTCGCATTCCTGCGCTGACCAGGCTGAAAGAAATATCTATACCGTCAACGAGACAACCACGCTGAGCCAGTTGCTGGGAAAGCTCTCCTTCGGCGCAAGCCAGTTCGAGAATTCTCGACCCTCGTGATGCGGCCAGATTGAGCGTTCTGATTAACAAATCGCCGGCGACGGCAGCCGCAAGTTCAGGGTCCCTGGTGGCGGCTAAACTCATATCTACTTCACCGCGGGCGCGACGTTCCCAGAAGTCAGCTTCTTGATGCAGCATTTCGTAATAGGTCGAAGTTCCGATATCTTTTACCGAAATTTTTGATGTGGGCATGGAGGTTCCCCAATATGAACAGCTATTCAATTGCAATCAGGTGCAGAATCGTTTCTACGCGCTGTTGCCAATCATTAGCCATGGCCTCGTTCGCTGCTTGCAGACGCAGCGCGGCAGTTTCACCCGTTTGTGCCGTGCGTATGGCGAGATCAACCCATGCTTGGGGCGAGTCGGCTAAAATGCACCATGCTGCATAACGGGTCAATTCAGCGGTAGCCGTCGCTACGATGGGAACGCCGGCAGCAGCGTACTCAAACAGTTTGACGGGGTTGACCGCTTGTGTCAGTGGCCCGCGCTTGAAAGGGATGAGGGCGACATCAAAACCGGCCAAGTATTCCGGCAGTCTCGTATAAGGTCGTGCCCCTAAAATATACATGTTGCTTGGAAGCTCAGTTGGCTGTGGAATTTCCCACGGGCCGATGACAATGACACTGCCATTAGGTGCGGCTCGCGCCAGAGCCATCATGCTGTCCACATCTGTCCATGGGCCAATCGTTCCGATATAGCCAAAACGGGGGCGGGAACAAACGTGCAGGTCATCTGCTTCAGCTAACCCGGCACGGGCGCGAGCAAAATGTGTGGCATCCACACCGTTGGGTACCAGATGGGTGTTGGCATTGATGCGGCGGCACTTTTCCAGAAGTGGCTGGGCGGTCGTCAACACCAAATCGGCGCGATGAAGTAAATCCAGTTCCATCGCGGTGATGACGGTGTGCTCGCGGCCACTGAAAAAGCCGGGATAGTTATCCATGCAATCGAAGATAACCTGTTGCTCCTGCAAATGCCCAATGAGATCAACATCGGTGGGAAAAGAAAGCCACAATAGGGGCGCGGATATATGCAAACGGCGTAATAGCGGGTGTAGTTGAACAGCCAACCAACGTTGGTTTAGCCGGTTGATGCCGCGCGCACGGCGGCTGAAAGGCAAGGCCGGACTCGGTGTAAAGAGCCACAGGTGCTCGGCCAGTGTTTCCAGCGAGGACCGCCAGGAGCGTTGCGTGCTGCTGTGTACCTTGCGCACTATGTGAGTGGCAAACGAATAACTGATGGGATTCACGTACAGGATGCGGTTCGTAACCGCGAGCCGTTCGGCCAGATGTTGGGGGCGCTGTTTGATGCCGCGCCAGTCATTGACACCACAAAAGACTATATCGCTCATCTCGGTTGTCCTGCTAACCAGCGTTCAACTATGGAACGCAAACAGTCGGCGCGCTCAGTCAGTCGATTGATGACCGACGCCAGTTTGATGGCTTCGGGTCGTGGGCCGAATATAGTCATAACTTTAGCCAGCTTTGACAGCGTACACCTCCAGGGTATGCCCCAGGCCAGCCATTTCTAAAGGACGTAATGCAATCTCTCTCAACCGGATCAGAGCTTGTATCGGCGCACTTTGCAAAACCGGTGATGGGTTGCTTAATCCGGGATGGCATTGAGGCGAAGTGGTCGTCACCGTTGCACTCTTGCCTAACATCCGACGGAATGAAGGGTCCACTTTGCGGGTGCGAATACGAGATACATAGAAACCGGCAGATTTTAATGCGGAAGCAAGGGTCTTGGGTGTGAAAAAGAGCAGATGCTCCCGCGATACATGATATCCATACCAGTCTGGCCCTTCTTGACGTGCACGTAGACTGGCTGCATTGGGCGTCGAAAGGGCAATGACGCCGCCGGGTTTAAGGATCCGCGCTATTTGACCGAGTTCATCAAGTGGGGAACGAACATGTTCGATCACTTCCCACAAGGTAACAGCATCCACTGACGCATCAGGCAAATCTGCGGTTTGTAAGGTTCCGCCGATGACCTCCAATCCAGATTCGCGCGCTATCTTAGCTGCCGGCGCAGACAATTCAACCCCCAACGGTTGCCATCCTGCTTTACCGGCAAGTAACAAAAACCTGCCAAATGCACAGCCCACATCCAAGAGTGTGCCGCGTTGAGGATGCAAACGAGCAAGATCACGCAGCCGGTCCTGTTCCACTTTTGAAGCAATAAGCGGACCAACCTGGTAGGTTGAATAACCAATCTGAGTCCCCGGATGGGCTTCGAAGTAATTCGCTTCTTGGTAGATGCGGTTCAAGGCTTCTTCTGAAGGAAATGGATGAACACAACAAAGCGAACAGTCACAGCAGCGAACAATCGTCCGTCCATCTGTCTCCCGGACTATGAGTTCGGCCTTGTTTCCGTTGCATAGTACGCATGAAAACGTTGGTTCGTTAATCATATCTACCCTGCTATCTCATTGAAAATGGTTGCCAGTTGCCCGGTAAGCTCGCGCCGGTCAAACCGGGCTAACAAAGCGTCCGAGGGGCAATAGCCATCCGGCCGAACTCGCACCGTTTCAAACATCTCTAACAATGCCTGTGCAATGGCGTTGGTGTTATCCGGCAGAGCAATGATACCAATCTGTTCCTGAGCTATGATGTCACTGATAAGGCCCGGCGGCGCCAGTGCCAGGATGGGCCGGCGGGCTGCCAGATACTCGAAAAACTTGTTTGTGAACGTCATGCGCGCCAGCTCTGTGTGAGGCAAAACCAGCAACAAGACGTGAGCCTGGCGCATGGTTGCGATTGCAACCTCATGAGTGACAAAATCGGCAACGTCAACGTAAGCCTCCAACCCTGCGAACCGGGCATGATAATCAGGCGCAAGCTGCCCAATAAATCTAACCGACACAGCGTTGCGAAAATCGGCGCTTTGCTCTAATGCCAGCCGCAATCCTTCTGGGAAGGCGTTATTCACTTGTGGGCCGAGAATAGTTCCTGCATACGTTATCACAAACTTGTTACTCGTCACGACCGGTGAGGGGCCGATAAAATCTTCCGGGTCAAAGCCATTGGTGATGGTGAGACATTTAGGCGCTACTTGCGGCCCGAAAATTTGCTGCGTTTGTTGGGTCAGTAAATCAGTGACCATGACGGCGCGGTCGCATGCTTCTAGTATCCGCTGCTCGACCCGGCGTTGACGCGCAAAGTGCAGACCTCCCAGGTCATGCAATGCTTGGTTCCCCACCGTCCACGCATCCCGGAAGTCGGCCACCCAGGGCAACCCCAGGCGCGCGTGCAGTTTACGCCCAATCAGATGAATGGAGTTTGGCGGTGATGTCGTCATAACTGCGTCAAACGACGATTCTTGTAAGACTTGTAAGCACGTCTGATAGGCTTTCCCGATCCAAAGCACATTGACATCGGGGACCAGAATACGGCGTAGAGTCTGGGCCAGTTTTTGTCGAAGAGGCATGCCGCGGCTCATCTTATCAGGCATGGGGAGGGCATCTGGTGCGGCCTTTGGTGGATTGGACCGTATCGCTTGTGTCCAACGGGGCCATCCCACCCGATAGACCGGCACATCCGGCACATCGCGCGCCAGACTTTCATCGGGGTTCCACATGGTATCGGAGCAGACCACCACCGGCTGCCAGCCGAATTCCGGCAAATACTTGGCGAATTTGGTCACACGGATGACGCCGGTGCCGCCTTGGGGAGGAAAATCGAAGGAAACGATCAGAACGCGCCTCATGATATGGCAAACCCTTCTCGCAAACGCCGGGCCGCCTCGTGCAACGTGTTCTCTTTCTTGGCAAAGTTGAAACGCACGCGCGTTTGTCCTCCTGACCCGGCATAGAAGCTCGATCCCGGCACCACCGCGACGCCGACCTCGCGCGCAATATATTCGGCGAAGGCTCGGTCGTTACTCCATTCCGGCAAATACATCTCGCCGCGTTGCCATGACAGCGCGCCAAAGTCGGCCATCACATAGTAGGCGCCTTCGGGCCGGCAATACGGCATTGCGGCGGCATCTAGTGCTGCCAGCAGGATTTCACGGCGCGCGCTGTATTGCGCTCGCATTTCTGCGTAATAGGAGTCTGGCAGGCTCAATGCAACACAGCCGGCCACTTGAAAGGGCGCGGGAGCGCACACGGTGAGGTAATCGTGGACTTTGCGAATGAGCGCGGTCAATGGTTCCGCGGCCACTGCCCAACCGACTCGCCAGCCGGTCACGGCATAAGTCTTCCCCAGGCCACAGATTGTCACTGTGCGATCCTGCATCCCCGCCAAACTGCCAATGCTGATGTGGCGGTGTCCATCATAGAGAATGTGTTCGTAGATTTCATCGGTGACGGCGACCACCCCAAATTCCTGGCACAGCGCCGCGATGGTTTCTAATTCAGGCTGAGTAAAAACCCGTCCGGTAGGGTTGTGGGGGGTATTGAGCAAAATTAGCCGGGTGTGCGCACTAAAGGCTGCCCGCAGTTCATCTGGATCAAAGGTGTAGCCGGGTTCGCGCAAAGGCACAAAGCGCGGGCGCGCCCCGGCCATCTGGCAGTCGGGGACATAATTTTCATACCAGGGTTCCAGGATGATGACTTCGTCGCCGGCTTCGGTCAGGGCCAGGAGCGTGGACATGATGGCTTCGCTGACGCCACATGTCACCGTGACCTCGGTTTCGGGATCGGCGGGGATATGGTTGTAGCGGGCCGATTTGGCAGCAATCGCCGCGCGGAAGTCCGGTGAGCCAAAAGGGAAGGTGTATTGGTTATCGCCGCTTTGAATGGCGGCCACAGCCGCAGCCAAGACCTCCGGCGGTGAGTCAAAGTCCGGCAGTCCCTGTGAGAGGTTGATGGCGTCGGTTTCGTCCCCCAGGCGCGTCATCTCCCGGATGACGGACTCCTGGAAAGGCGCAGTGCGACGCGAGAACGGTTTGCCCTGGCTGTTCATCTGTTTTTTCCCTTCGCACTCAAGCGTAGAATCGGCGTATGGTTTCGATTACATAGGCGATACTTTCGTCGCTAATTTCAGGATTCATGGGCAGGGAAACGACTTCACGACAAATGGCTTCCGTTTCGGGTAAATGCCATTCCCCTAACTCTAATCCCTTATGCTCCCACATCGGTTTGGGCCAATGAATGAGAGTTTCTATGCCATTTTCTTGGAGATGCTTGACCAGTGCATCCCGCTGCGGGGTGCGGATGACGTAGTTCTGATAAATGTCGTGGTAGGCGTCGCCGGCAAAGTGCGGCAAGCGCAAATCGCCAATGTTGGATAACCCCACCCGGTACATCTCAGCTACTTGGCGCCGGCGCGCCAACCACTGTGGCAGATAGCGCAACTTTACATCCAATACGGCAGCTTGTAGGTTATCCAGCAGACAGGTGAAGCCGTGATAATGATACTCGCCGGTCTCGCGGTCTTCGCCGTTATAGCGCAGGCGGGCGATCTTCATGGCGACTTCTTCGTCATCGGTAGTCACAATCCCGGCATCGCCCAACGCCCCCAAAACTTTGAAAGGATAGAAGCTGAAACAGCCGGTCAGTCCGAAGGAGCCGGCCTTTTTCCCCTTGAACGTTGCTCCTAACGCCTGGGCCGCATCTTCAATGACGATCAGATTGTGCTTTGCCGCCACCGCCATCAACCGTTCCATATCGCAGATGCGGCCGTTCAGGTGAACGGGCATCACGGCTTTGGTTTTGGGGGTGATAGCGCGCTCCATGGCATCCATATCCATGTTGTAATCTTCCGTTACATCCACCAACACCGGGGTTGCCCCTACCAGGACAATGGCCGAAACGCTGGCGACAAAGGTATGCGCCGGCACAATCACCTCGTCACCCGGCCCAAGCCCGGCCGCAATCAGCGAAAGGTGCAGGGCATGAAAGCCGCTATTCAGGCCCACGGCATAGCGCGTCCCGACGAAATCGGCCAGGTTTTGTTCAAATTGTTTGAGATCCTTGCGGTAAATCAGATCACCTCTGGCAAGGACATCCTGAATCGTGCCATCTATTTCAGCCTTCATGCGCTGGTAATGGACATTGGGTTCAACAAAACGGACTTTGTAAGCCATTGGAGTCTCCTCGTTCCTCAAAATTTTAACGATTAAGCAAGTTCTGTACCGCTGCGACGATGTTTTTCGCAGTGGGGTAATAGACTTTTTCCAACGATGCGCTCATCGGCGCCGGCGTATCAGGTAACGCGACGCGCAAAATGGGTGCTTTCAAAGACTCAAACACCTCGCTGGCGACTCTGGCCGCAACTTCTGCGGCAAAACCGCAGGTTAACCACGCGGCGTCAGCTACCACCAGCCGCCCGGTTTTGGCGACCGACTGAAAAATCAAGGCGTCATCCAGAGGTTTCAGGGTGCGCACGTCAATGACTTCAATTTCAATGCCGCCGGTGGCCAGTTCTGCCGCTGCCTTCAGCGCTTCCTGGGCCATATAGGACGTCGCCACGACAGTCGCATCGTCTCCACAACGACGCAGGGCGGCTTTGCCGATGGGAACTTCGTACAATTCTTCTGGCACGTCGTCGCTATAAGTATACAACCAGCGATCGTCTATGTAGATCACCGGGTCATTGTCACGAATGGCGGCCACCAGCAGTCCCTTGGCGTCATAAGCCGTACTGGGCATGACGACCTTCAGGCCGGGGATGTGCGCATAGAGCGCCTGGAATGCCTGAGAATGTTGCGCTGCCTGTTCACCGCCCCGGTTGATGATAGCGCGCATCACAACCGGCACGCCGGTATGCCCTCCAAACATATAGCGCCAGTTGGCCGCCTGGTTGACGATTTGTTCAACGGCCAGCAGAGCGAAGTCCATCCGCGGGTGGATGACTACCGGGCGCATTCCGGCCAGCGCGGCGCCGATGGCGGCCCCGGTGATGGCGTTTTCGGATACGGGGGTATCGAAGACCCGTTCCGGGCCAAAGTGATCTTTCAGACCGGTGGTGGTATTGCCGACATACCACGGGCTGTTCACTCCCTGTCCTAGCAAGAAAACAGCAGGGTCGGCTTCCATCATCTGGCGGGTTGCTTCGTTAATAGCTAATCCGTAGGTAAGTTCTCTCGTCATAGCGCTCCTATTGTGCGAAAACATAGTCGCTGAGGGTATCCGGGTTGGGGTACGGGCTTTGCCGGGCAAAGGCAATCGCGGCAGCTACCTCATCCATCACTGCTTGCCGCAAGCGGGTCACTTCGGTATCGGTCAGGATGCCTTGATTCAACAGACGCGCCTCAAGCGAGTGGATGGGACAGCGTGCCTGCCATTCCGACAGCTCTTCCTGGCTGCGGAGTCCCTTGTCAATGTCGTAATTTGGCCCCACATGACCCCGCCAGCGATACGTGCGGCACTCGATAAACGTTGGCCCATGACCCTGACGCGCCCGTGTCACTGCTTCACGTGCAGTCTGATACACAGTCACAACATCATTTCCATCGATGCGCACAGCCGGCATACTATGAACAGCGGCCAGCGCGTCCAGATTGTCGGCCGGGCGGCGGTCGCGGATATGGATATGGCTGGAATACAAATTGTTTTCACAGACAAAAATCACTGGAGCTTTGCGTAACGCCGCGAGGTTGAGTGACTCATAGAAACCGCCTTCCTCGGTGGCGCCATCGCCAAAGAAGACGGCGGCGACTCTGGATGTTCTTTGCATTGCAAAGGCAATGGCCGCCCCGACTGCTAACGGTATCCCCGTGCCGACCATGGCCGACGTTCCCGGTAAGCCCACTTCAGGCGCCGCGACGTGCATCGAACCGCCGCGCCCTTTGGAACAGCCGGTCTCCTTACCCAAAATCTCGGCGACCATAGCGCGCAAATCTCCGCCTTTGGCCAGGTAGTGTCCATGGGAGCGATGACCTCCAAAGATATAATCGGTGGTCTCAAGCGCCTTACAGACGCCGACGGCGACTGCTTCCTGGCCAATGTAGAGGTGAACCGGGCAACGAATCTCGCCTGCGGCTATCATGTCGGCCAGACGTTCCTCCGCTTCCCGGATGCGGAGCATTTCAATGTACATAGAACGCAGCTCTGCGGCGGAAATGGCCGTTGTAATTCCCGGTGCGATAGATAAATATGTTTGCATACCCCCAGTCCTAATCAATCTTGAGTTTTTCATCGAATCCGTATTTCTTATACCATTCGATGTATGCCTGAAGGCCAGTCTCGAAAGTGTACGTGGGAACCCAACCCAAAAGTTGCCGGGCTTTTGTGGCGTCAGCGATCAGACGGTTGACTTCACCGATGCGGGGGCCCACATAGACCGGCTCGATCTGGCCCTTCTTTCCACAAAATTCGATGATCATAGTGGCCAGATCAAGGATGCTGATCTCGCTGCCGGTACCGAAATTGATCGGTTCAGGAATGGGATCGGGGTGATGCAGAATCAAATCATAAGCGTTGACGGTGTCTTCCACGTAAGTGTAGTCGCGCGTCTGCCGCCCATCGCCGTAAATCATTGGTGGGACGTTGCTGAGCACGCGCCGGGTAAAAATGGAGATGACGCCGCCGTAGCCCAGATCGCGTTGCCGTGGCCCAAACACATTGAAAGACCGGACAATCGTAATATCCATGCCATAAGTCTGAATGTAGGCGTAACACATACGATCGGCGGCAATTTTACTGGCACCATAGGGGTGCGGAGCATTGAGAGGGTGCAATTCGTTGATGGGAACCTGGAGCGCCGAGCCATAGACTTCACTACTGGACGCATAAATGATCTTGCGAGTGTCGTAGAGCCTGGCGGCTTCCAACACATTCTGCGTCCCCAGGACGTTGATGTCATACGTCAGCCGTGGTTCGATGTACGAGCGATCGACATGCACCTGCGCCGCTAAGTGGAATACCACTTCGACATCCCGCATCAACTTTTCCAGCAGGTCGAAGTCGCGGATGTCGCCTTTGACCAGCTTGAAATTGCGATAATCCAGTAAATGCCGGACATTCATCAAATTGCCGCTCAGGAAATTGTCCAGGCAGACGACCGTGTGCCCGGCTTGAGTGTATTTTTCACATAAGTGGCTGCCGATAAAGCCGGCGCCGCCAGTAATTAAGAGTTTCATGCTATACTCCTTTTTCCCCTTGGGATGGAAATGTGTTTCTATGGGCGCTCTGCGACGAGTTGATTCAAAACCTGAGCAATCTGTTCCATGTTTTTGCTATTCTCAAACTGAGCAATGTAGGCTTGATCGGATTGGAAGTTTTCAAATTTTCCCTGGCGCCATTGCGCAAAGATGTCTTGCAATTGCTGCTTCATTTCCGCACGGTCGAAAGAGAGGATAAACCCGGCCTGGGCTTCACGAATGAGACGCGCCGGATCCCCTTCTGCCGGCAATAAGCCCAGAATAGGCTTGTTCATCCGCATGTATTCGTACAATTTGGTAGGCGTCCACCGGGCATAAGGCGGCATCACCACGAAAACGAAGTCTCCGCCCATTGCAAACGATAACGCCTTTCGCCGGGGCAGATTGAGAATACATACCGTATTAGGCTGCTTCAAGGAATAGGCCGCCGTTGCTCCCCGCCCAATGAAAAACACCTCCGCGGTCGGCTCTATTTCATTGACCACGCTGAGAAAAGTGCGAATGGATTCTTCAAAAGCGGGGTAATAGGTACCGAGAAAAGAAATGGTGATTTTATCTGAGGGTGCCGGACGGGGCATCAGGCCATCAAAGGTGGCCTCTTCATAGCCGTTGGTGACAATGGTAACTTTGTCCTCAGGAATGTGATACAGGTCTGCCCAACGTTGCTTAACATGCCAATGCACCACCACGATCTTGTCGGCCGTCTGCAGAATTTGCCTTTCCGCCTGTCGAATCCGGCGCTTGTACCACCAGCGCAACGGCGCGATGAGACTGCGGTCCAGTTCCGCGTTGAGGAAGTCATTGACGGCCCACCCATCTTGAAAATTGGCAACCCAGGGAATGTCGAACTCTTGTCTGAGGCGCATAGCGACAAAGGCAGTGGTGAAAATAGGGGAAACGCTATAAATGACATCTATTTTCTCGCGCTGGAGGATGTTCCGGGCTGCTTGATAAGCCGGACGCAGCCACGCTTTGTAAGGGTCGGGGAAATCGGCGGCGATTTTTAGCTTGCGGCGCGCCAAAGACAGCCAGCGCGGCGGCTCATAGTGACCGACGCGGTGTATTTCGGTTTCGATAGGAATTTCTTTCAGGGTGCTGTACTCCTTGTCGTAACTGACGCTTTCCGCCGCCGAGAGAATAATAGGTTGCCAGCCCAGCGGCGGCAGGTATTTGGCAAACGCCAGCCCGCGCCAGCTTGAGGCCAGCGGAGAGAAAGTGTAGTCAATATACAATAATTTCTTCATTATTCAGACTTCCCTCAAGCATTGGACCGCCGTCGGGCGAGTTTCTTTGATACGCTCTGCAGATAGGAGAGGCCCCTTGTCCGCTCTGCGGGAGTCAAGACTTTGCCCACGGTCAGGGTCAACACGCTGAAAAGCACTGCGCCGACCGTCAATTTAACCACGAGCGAGAGCCATGGCGCCGTCAAGTGGATGCTCCAACCGGCGCCCAGGGCAATGAGTACGCATACCGCAAGTCGGGCTAATGCTTTCCAATCGTGACCTACAGGATAGATTCTTTCCATCCGCAGGTAGAGTAATCCATCCAGCAGCAAATAACCTGCTACAGTCGTTAGCGCCGCGCCAAGTGCCCCCAGAACCGGCAAAACTAGAAAGTTGATGCCAATGTTGAAAGCAGCGGCTATAATACAGATTGTCGAAGTTACTTCCGGTTTTTTGACTAACAACCCCGCTAGCGAACCGGAAACCGTGGCAAAATATAATAGGTAAGCAAACGTCACCAGGGGCACAAACTGCACGGCTTCCAGGTATTGTGGATTGGCGTCAAAGTAGGTGACGAAAATCCGCACCAGATCGCCACTACCCAGGCTAATCATTAAGTAAACAAAGCTGCCGATCAGACAATAATAGACCAACAGTCGCCGCAGCAAGGCCTTGATGTCTGTTTCTGCGTTGCGCGCTGCATAGCCAAAGAAGAAAGGATCAATTAAAAGACTGGCCGGCGCTGCCAGAACAATCCGAAAAATGTTAGCCAAATTGTAAGACAGGGAGTAGACGCCCACAGCAGCCTCCCCGGCGAAGCGCAGCAGCAACAGACGGTCGGACACTTCCAGCCCCCATACTGCCAACCCACTGAATATATAGGGAAACCCAAGTCGCAGCAATTGTTTGAACAGCCCCCAGTCGAAATTAAAACGCACATAGCGTCTGGAAAACAGCCCCATCAGGACTAAGGTTAGCCCACTGGCGATGGCACCAGATTCAAAATACCCTTCCACGCCGCGCTGCCAGTGAACAATGAAAAGCAATTTCAGAATAAAATCGGCCAGAAAACTGAACAGAGAGAAGCCCACATAGGTCCCAGCCTTTTTCTCCAACCGGAAGAGATTATACGGGACACTCTGCAACTGGGTGAAGATAAAAACCCATCCCAATCTTTGGACGGCGCCTTCATTATCACCGGCCTGGAACAATAGCTGACAAATCAAAGAAGATTGAGTGAGCAGAATCAGTCCGCCGATACCTGAAACCACGACATACCACAACCAGGTAGTTCCTACCAGCTTTTTTAACTGCGTACCTTCCATTTCATAGTACAGTCGCACTAAGCCGTTGAGAACCCCGGCGCTGAGAACGAGGCTGGCCAGTCCCATGACGGTGGTGAGAACTGAAATAACTCCATAATCGGCTGCCGGAAAGAAGTGCAAGTAGAGAGGCAACAGAATAAACCGCAGCGCGGTCTGGAGAATATTTCCTACTCCGTAGGTCAGAAACTTTTTGAGGATATTTTTGAGCATGGCGCGTTATGGTTTCCAGGCCAGACAGTGTTTTTCCAGACCCACAACATTCTCTAAGTTTAATTCTTTGCTGCCAATCCACAAACCACCGCCGGGACCTTGCCTGACATCCGTAAACAACGCTTGATAGGGGTAAAGTCCTAACGGTTCATTATAGTACTCCCGGTTAGCATCATGGAGAACTACCACGCCGGTGTCCTTTACCATAGCATGGGCCTGGATTAAACAGTCTTTGCGCGCTCTTCCATCGACTAAAATGAAGTCAAATGGACCAAAAGTAGTGGGAAACTCGACGTAATCCTTCAAATCGGCATAGCAGCCATCCTCGTCACTATCGCTCCACGGGAAATGGTTAGGAACGATATTGAAGATTTCTATACTTGCGCCACTTCGTGGGCGTTTTTTAAAAATGCGAATGGCTCTATCCAGTGTCGAAAAGCCTATTTTCGTGAGTTGTCCACGCAGATAAACTCGGTGCCAGCCTCCTGGCCCACGCCGTTCTTGGAGAGGCGTTGAATTCATCAGGCGCACAACAAATTGTTGCCACACCCGGTCATGTTCTACCGCGATCCACTGGGCATTTTCTGGGAGCAGGTGGGAAAAATAGAGTGTGCTGTAACCTGATCCCCACTCCAGGCACCGGGTAGGGCGGAGCTTCAGTAGAACTTCTTCGACAATGGCAATCTCTTTGTCGGCCATGTAAGGTTTGATGGTTATATTGTTAAACAATTTCATAGAGGAACTTCACAACTTCTGAAAGATTAGGATGCGCATATCGGTATAGCGCGCCGGCATAGGGGCAAACAACTTGTCCCAGGGTTTGAAAAAGGCCAATATGGCTTTTTTGACCCGTTGCCCTGTGGTGGAAGGGGGTGCCGGGGAGATAGCTACTTGTACATTGGCAGGCAGCATAGTCTTTGATGAACGGGAATGCCATTGGCTTACTTGGGTCATAAACCAGCGATAGAAGCGCACTCCCAGTCGTGGCATTCCATATTCCAACACGAGACGGCAGCCGGCTTGATGAAAAGTATCTATATATTCCTGCCGTGACCGGATGACTATATAAGGGCTGGGATTCCGTTGAGCAACTTGGACCGGCGAAAAATCCATCACCAGAATATGTCCCCCAGGTCGCAGCACATCTGTCATACGGCTGATGGCCTGCGCAAAGCTACCTGGCTCAAGAATGTGTTGCAAAATGTTGATGCCGATCACCAGATCAAAAGATGCCGCCGGGAAATCCAGCTCTTCTAGGCTGCTCGCCAGGAGTTTGACCTTTGGATTGGTCGCAAACCGTTGCCGGGTGTAGGCGATCGTTGCAGGACTTAGATCAATGCCGGTAATTTCTGGTTGATAATAGTCGGAGAGCCTTGCGATCATATCGCCGGTACCACACCCCACATCCAGGATTTTCGTGTGGGCCGCGACGGTAACGCCTGCCCCGGCCAGGGCGCGTTGAATCGCGTCCAGGCGTTGCTGTTGGTCGTAAGCGTAGAGAATTGGATCGCTCTCACCGGTATGACCGTGGGTTCTAAAGCGTTCATCCCAAAACTGTTGTGGATTGAAAGCCCTCAATGTTCTATACCTCAAGCAAATTTTGGTAGATGCGCTCTACTTTAGCCATTTCGGTATAGTAGTCATTGCGCTCTAGGATAACCTGACGATTAAAGGCCCCAAACTGACGCCTGGTTTCTGCATTTTCCAGGAGATAGACAATTTTGTCCGCCAGGACCGCCGGATTGCGTAAGGGAATTAAAAATCCACCTTTACCATCTGTCACCCATTGGCGATTATCCCCGAAGTCAGTGATGATGACCGGCAGTGCGCATGCCATCGCTTCGGCTGTGCTGGCCGCCAATCCTCCATCGGAGAGGGAAGTGGAAACGTAAACATCGGAGAGTGTCAGATAATCCGGTAATTCGTGATTAGGAATGGCTCCCACAAACTTGAGCTGTTCGGCGATTCCCAAAGCGGTTGCCAATTGTTCTAGTTGGAAGCGCAGCGTTCCATTGCCGGCGATAATAAATCGCGCGTCGGGGATTTTCTCCAACACCAACGGCGCCGCACGCACTAGCGACTCAATGTCATAGATGGGATTGAGATGGCGCAAGGAAATAACCACCGGAGCGTTTGCGGCGATTCCTAACCGCGCCCGCAAGTTGCCATCAGGAGCAGCGGGAGCGAATTTCTTGGTGTCCACACCGAAGTAAATGACCTGAATTTTATTTGGATTCGCACCCAACGCCGTCAAGGTTCCTACCAGGTGATCCGCGTCACAAGTGAGGAAGTCGGCATTTTTTAGCGCGAATTGAACGCTCCATTTAAAAAACCACGACTTGCCGGGACTAACTACAACGTCAGATCCCCAAGGAGTGATGACAAAAGGATGAAACCGACATAGTGCGCCCCAGAAGCCATAGCCCAGCGCGTCATGGGCGTGGAGAAGGTGGGGTTTGAGCCTGCGGATGTTCTGATGGATTTGCAAGATCTGAAAAGGTAAATTGGCGCCTTTAATCGTCGTGCTGCCTACTTTTAGCGGCTGCAGGAGATGCAGACTGACATTTGTAGGCGGGTTAGCTCCGAAAGGCTTTTGTGAAATGACATGGACTTCATGACCGACATCGGCGAAATATTTAACCCATCTTTGTGTATGAATTGAACTGGCATCAGCAAGATAACAGAGTTTCACGGCTGCTTTTTCCTACCTTTGCCCCACCCGCCGATAAATCAACCTGGCTTGCTGTGTTTGTGCAGGGGCAAACACGCGCCGCCCATCCACCAGAATGGGTGTGCGCAGCCCGCCCTTGAGCATCGTCAGATCGAGCGTTTTGTACTCGCTGTGTGCTACCATCACCACCACTGCATCACACCCTTCTGCCATGGCATAGACGTCGCCTTGATACCCCGCTACGTAGGGATCGTGGATGACGACCTCGGCGCCGCGTTCGTGCAGTCGCGTGACCAGCACTGCGCTCGGACTGTTGCGGGTGTCGTCAGAATCTTCGAGATAAGCGTAGCCGAGCACCAGCACACGCGCGCCGGCCACAGCCTTGCCGCCCTCGTGGAGCGCCTCTTCGAGCAGAGCGACGAGGTGCAGTGGCATTCCCTCATTGACGGCGCGCGCCGCCGGGATAAGCCGAAGGGGAACACCCATCTGCTGCGCCTGATACACCAGCAACCATGGATCCTTGGGAATACAATGTCCGCCCACGCCGGCGCCGGGCAATAGCATATTCCGCCCTGGCGATTTGTTGACCAGTTCGCGCACTTTCTCCACATCCCCACCCACCGCCTCGCAAACGAGTGCTACTTCGTTGGCAAAGGCGATGTTCACATCGCGGTAGGCGTTCTCCGCCGTTTTGACCAATTCCGCCGTGACACAATCGGCGGGATCGAGATCAGCCTGGACGATGTGACGATACAGCGCCACCATGGCTTGCGCCGTCTCCGGCGTCGCCCCGCCACACACCCGGCTCATGTGGCGTAGATTCGCCAGCAACTTTCCCGGCATCACCCGCTCCGGGCAGTGGCCGAGGTAGAAACCGTCGTTGGCGTGCTTGCCGGACGCTTCCTCCAGCAACGGCTTGACAACGCGCGCCATGGTGCCGGGCGCGATGGTGGACTCCACAATGACCAGCGCGCCGGTCTTCAGCACCGGGCCGAGGTCACCTAGCGCGCCCTGCAAAGCAACGTAGCGCGGCGTGTGCTGTTCGTCCACCGGGGTCTCCACGCAGACGATGACGATGTCGCAGTCGCGCAAGGCGGCATATTGCGTGGTCGCACGCAACTGTCCCGTGGCTACGACCGTTGCCAGCAGTTCCGCCAGCCCCGGCTCGCGTCCCTCGATGGGCGAAATCCCGGCATTGATGATCTGCACCCGCTCGGCTTTGACGTCCACCCCCACCACGGTGAAGCCGGCCTCGGCAAACAGACACGCTACGGGCAAACCCACGTAGCCTAACCCAATCACACCCATCCGGGCAGTTTTTGCGGCGATCTTCTGCTGGAGCGTTGACCCACTCATCTCCCTACCTCAAGCACCTGATGTGTTCTGCCGGACTCCACTATGGCTAATGCCAGACGCAAGGCGGCCAGCCCGTCCGCACCGCTCACCGGCAGCGGCGTATCGTTCAAGACCGCCGTGACAAATGCCTCCAGTTCTGCCCGCAACGGCTCGTAGCGTTGGATCGGATAGCGGACCATCCGCCCTTCACTCACCCCTTTGAGAATGCTGAGATGGTTCCAGGTCAAGCTGTTGGCTTCGGCATTCTCGTAGAAGAAAAGGTCTTGCGTGAGATCGTCAGCCCGAAACATTCCTTGCTCACCCAGCACCAGCACTTCGCGCACTTTTTGGGGCGTCAACCAGTTGATGTCCAGCACGCCGATGCTTTGGTTGTCGAAGCGCAGCAGCGCCGTCATTAAATCCTCGTGCTCCGTGTGGATACGCTGTTCCGTCTCGGCAAAGACACGCACCGGTTCAGCTTCGCTGATAAAACGCATCACATCCAGGTCGTGGGGCGCTAAATCAACGACCACCCCTACATCCCGCACCCGGGGCGGAAACGGTCCCACGCGCCGGCAGACCATTTGGAAGATTTTGCCCGGCTCACCGGCGCTCAAATGCTCTTTCAAGGCCCGAATGGCTGGACTGAAGCGCACGATATGTCCGACCATCAAACGTCGGCCCAAGGTCTGCGCACACTCAACCAGCGCTTGAGCTTCTTCCACCGTCGCCGCAATGGGTTTTTCGATCAGGACGTCCACGCCGGCTGCCATGACCGCTTCCGCCACCGCCCGATGGTCACGTGTGGGGACGGCGACGGTGACCACATCGGGCCTTTCGCGCTCCAGCAAGGCTCGATAATCGGTGTACGCTGGGACACCATATTTAGCGGCGACCTGCTGCCCCATATCCAGGTTCACGTCGGCGACGCCGACCAATCGGGTTTGGGGAAGCTCCGTGTAAACGCGCACGTGGTTGCGTCCCATCGCCCCCACACCGATGACGGCGGCTTTGAGATGGGCGCTCATGCTGGCTCCATAAAGCCGTTGACCACCGCCACGATGGTCTCCAAGTCGGCCTGGGTAAGTGCCGGGTGAACCGGCAACGAGAGCACTTCCGCCGTGGCCCGCTCGGCCTCCGGCAAATGCTGATTGTAGCCCAACTGCTGCGTGTAATAAGTCTGCTGGTGAATCGCCACCGGATAGTAAACGCCAACGCCGATCCCGTTGGCTTGCAGGTGTTCCAGCAGCGCATCACGGCGTCCGCCAGGAACGCGGATGGTATACTGGTGGAACACGTGGGTATACCCCTCCGGCACCACGGGAACGGTGACGCCGCGTAAGTGGGCGCTCAAATAGCGCGCGTTGGCGATGCGCACCGCGTTGAACTGCTCCAGTTTGTGGAGCTGCACCAGACCAATGGCCGCGTGAACATCGGTCATGCGGAAATTAAAGCCCAGTTCATCGTGATAATAGCGTCGTCTCATGCCGTGTTGGCGGATGACCTGACAGTTCTCGGCAATACGGGCATCGTTTGTGGTGATCATCCCCCCTTCCGCCGAGGTGATGTTCTTGGTGGGGTACAGCGAGAACGTGCCCGTCCCCCATGCTCCGGCGCGCTTGCCGTGCAGAGACGCCCCGTGAGATTGGCAGGCATCCTCGATAACAATCAAGCCATACTTATCGACGAGCGCCTGGATGGCCTCCATATCCGCCATCAGCCCGAACAAATGCACCGGCAAAATCGCCTTCGTGCGCGGCGTGATGGCGGCCTCAATCTGTGCCGGGTCCAGGTTGAACGTTGCCGGCTCGATGTCTACGAACACCGGCCTGGCTCCAGTGAACAGGATGCTGTTGGACGAGGCGATAAACGTGAAGGGCGAGGTGATAACCTCGTCGCCGGGGCCGATGCCATGGGCCAGGAGGGCTCCATGGAGGGCCGTCGTTCCGCTGCTGGTCGCAATCGCATACGAGACGCCGCACATCGCCGCGAAGGCTTCCTCAAAAGCCTTGACTCGTGGCCCTTGGGCTAACATGCCCGAATCCAAAACCTCCAGTACGGCCTGTTTCTCTTCATCCCCGATGAGGGGTTTAGCTATAGGAATCATGGCACTTCCCTCCATGTGGCGCTAGAGATAGCGACGGTTTGACCGCAGTGTGGACAGTGTGCTAGCATAACGTCATTGTGCATTTCGCCCGGCGACAAACGCGCGCCGCAGGCGCACACAAAGCCGATTAACCGCGCCGGGTTGCCGACGACCAGGCCGTGGGCCGGGACGTCTTTTGTGACGACGGCGCCCGCCCCCACCATCGCCCATTCGCCCACGACAACCTTGGGCAAGAGGGTGGCATTCGCGCCCAGCGCTGCCCCACGTTTGATTACAATCCGCCCTGGAACCCACTCAGCGGCAGTCTTTAACGAACCGTCGGGGTTCACCGCGCGCGGCAGATTGTCATTGGTGAAGCACACGTGCGGGCCGACGAAGACCCCATCTTCAATCTCGACGCCGTGATAGATCGAAACGTAGTTCTGCACTTTGACGTTGTTGCCAATCCGCACACCAAAATCCACGTAGACCCCCTTGCCGAGGATGCAGTTTTGGCCGATCTGGGCACCTTCGCGCACCTGACAATGATGCCAGATACTTGTACCGGGACCGATCTGCGCCTTGTCCGAAACGTCCGCCGTGGGATGAATCCTCACCTCATCATGCATATGGCTGTGTCCTCCCTTGAAAATAGCCCCAGAGCACCCAGAGTTCACAGAGAAAAATACACCTTCTTCATGTCCTGCGTGTCCTTCGTGGTGGAAAGTTTTCATTCCACCGCTGATGAACACCAGTTGATGTGAAATTCCTTTGCTGTTGCTGGCGGCAGATTGAGCCGATGGAGCAGATTTTTTAGTCTGCTGCTAAGAGAATGTTTTTCATGACGTGTGTTCCCCTAGCAATCCCCGTATCCGCGCTGCCACCATCTCGATAGCTACTTCGTTGAAGCCGCCTTCGGGGATGATGACGTCGGCATAGCGCTTGCTCGGCTCGACGAACTCCAGGTGCATCGGGCGTACTGTGGTCATATACTGCGTAATCACCGACTCGAAGGTCCGCCCGCGCTCTTGCATGTCGCGTTGCAAACGTCGAATGAGTCGGATGTCCGCGTCGGTATCGATGAACAGCTTGACGTCGAACAGGGAGCGCAAGGCCGGCTCGGCAAAGATCAGGATGCCTTCTACCATAATGATGGGAGATGGCTCGACATGGATCGTCTCATCGGCTCGGACATGCTGCGTGAAGTCGTAGACGGGAATTTCTACCGCCTGACCGTCGCGTAGCATTTTGAGATGCTCAATCATCAGGCGGGTTTCCAATGCGTCGGGATGATCGAAGTTGGTTCTGCTGCGCTCTGCGAACGTCAGATGCCGCAAGTCTTTGTAATAGGCGTCGTGGGGAATGTAGGTGATATGTTCGGCCCCGACTTGTTCCAGAATGCGATTTGCCACTGTCGTTTTGCCGGAGCCTGTTCCGCCTGCTACGCCGATGATAATTGAACGCATAACAATCTCCTTCCTCTGAAAATGGCCCCAGAGCACCCAGAGTTCACAGAGAAAAACATAAATCCTTGTATTTATTCAAGCTAGTCAGCTTGGCAAAACAACTTATTCTCTATACCGGATTTAGCGTGGACTTCGGTATATCCGCTGCTTGGGGATGACGAGATATTCGTGTTTCTATAAGCCCATCCCCCCTGCCCCCTTCTTCCCCGCTGGCGGGGGCGCCTGGCGGCAGAAGAGATAGGTGCCCAGAACGGCGCTACTCAACGCCAACATCCCCAGCCCTTCCAAGAGCGCGCCGGGGTTGTAAACGGCTTCATATTGCTTCAGGGCATAGCGGTTGAATTGCACACGCACGGTGTCGGCAAAGAGCGTGCCATCTCCCTGTAACGCCGTCTCCACGAGCAACTCCCCATCGGCGCTGTGGTAAACTTGAACCTGAAGCGGCGCATCATTTTGGCGTGGCCGGCTCAGGCGGAAAACGAACCCGATCTGGGGCAGCGCAAAATAGGCTTCTGGCATTTCGTCGGTCAACACGAGGCGCAGTTGCTCCTGCGGGTCAGCGCGCGCCGAAGGAGACAGGAGCAAGACCTCTCCTTGTTCATTGACCGCCCGCACGACCAGCCCCACGCTGTTCCCTTTGGGGACTAAGTATAGTCCATAATGTTCCGTCAACAATGTCATAGCGCCATGCGGGGGTGGCAGCGTCAAGCCGGCATCCGCTATGACAATGGATTCCTCCGGCCACACCATGACGTCTGACTGTTTCCATCCCCACAGCGTTTGTGCGCCCCAGCCGGCCACAATCAACATACCGCCCACCCATGATAACACCTGCAGTCGGCGACGAGAACGCGATAAGCCGCGCCACCGCTCAACCGCATCGGCTGCCCGTGTGACGATGATCCATACCAGCAAGATGAGCAGACCGCGCATCCAGATGGAGGTCCGTAGGGTGAGCAAGCCCAGGGTTGAGAGGGGGGCCGTCCAGTCTTTGAGGACGGAACGCTGTTCGGCGAGCCAACGCGAATAGCCGGGACTGGCAAGGCTGGATACCGGCGCCTGGGGCAGAAACACGATCAGGAGTTGGACAATCCACAAGGCGGCTACGGCTTCGCTCAACCTTTTATCCTCACCTAGCCATTGCCACACTTTATCGAGTAGTCGCTGCGCCTGCATGGATCCCTTCACCATTGAGCTACAAAAAAGCCCCGCTGACTCCGGGGCCGGAGAAGCCATCCTTGGGAGTTGAACCCAAAACCGGGCGCTTACGAAGCGTCTGCTCTGCCGATTGAGCTAGGATGGCATCATACAGACGCCATTATACTCATAACCCCCAAGATAGCAAGCATGGACCGTCGCCGTGAGCGCCCCCGGCGCAACCGGAAACTTGATCCTGACGTATTATAAGTTGGTTCTTCAGGATTTCGCGGGGTTGAAATCAAAAATTAGCCCCAGATTGACACGCCAAGTCTAAAAAATCATGGACTCTCACCATCACGAAAGGGGGAAAAACAGCTTTGACAAAGGACGGGTTCGACTGTAGACTAAACTATGAAACTATGATATGATGAAATAACTTAAGGAGGTAAATAAAATGGCAACTCTTTTGGAAAAAGTATCAACTTTGATTTCGGCGAATTTGCATTCCCTCGTCGATAAAGCGCTCAAAAGCAACAGCGTCGCTGTAATCGACCAATACATCCGGCAGATTGAGGACAGCCTGGAAGATTTGGAGGACGCCGCGGCGACCATCGGCGGTGAGGTGAAGTCGCTTCAGCGCAAGCTCGCCGACTATGAGCAGAAAGCCGGCGAGTTGGACCGCGCGATTGATGCGTTCCTGATGGAAGGCAACGAGACGGCCGCGGTGGGCGTTCAGAACAAGCTCAACAGTACCCAGCGGCTGATCGAAACTTTCCGCGAGCAAGCCACGCGCCAGGAAGGGGAGTACCAGAAGTTACTCGACGCCAAGGTCAAACTGGAAGCGCGTCTGGCGACGATGAAGCAGCAGCGCGAAGAACTTCAGGCTCTGCTCGAACTGGCGAAGAGCAAAGAAATCTCCCTCAAGGCCATGAAGGGGCTGGATGACTTGATGGGATCGGGAGATTCTGACATCAGCCGGCTCGCGGAGAGCGTCTATGCGCGGTTGGACAAAGCCTCCACTGCCGTCGAAATACGCACCACCAACCTCGACGAACAGGTCGACGACGTTCTGGATCGCAAAACCATCAACACGCAGCTTGCCGACCGGCGTAAAAAACTCGGCTTGAGTGAGTAGGGAAACATTCTCACGGTGAAGGGGTTAGGCTAACCTGACCCCTTTGCCTGTCAACCGATCAAGGACGAAGGAGAACGGAATGCGTCTCCATCTTGATCACATTCCGTTTAGTTCGTCGAGAATGGGGGAGGCATAAAAAACGGCATGAAACGCACGCGTTGGATTTTTGTGGGAATTTTGGTCGTCGTGGCCTTGATTATCGGCGTGGCGATCGTGGTACAGCGCAGTGGCAACGATGGGAATACACCCGATACGGAGCTTGTCCTGGAACAGCCGGAAACTATTACGGTGCGGGTGCTGACCGCCTTGCCGGTTGAACCCTGGGTGCGCAGTGCGGCGGAGACCTACAACGCTACCCAGCCTACGTTGGACGGCGTCCCCATCCAGGTGGAAATCATCCCCATGGACGGGTTGACCGCCCTGGGGCGTTGGGACCGCAACGATTTTGGCGCGTTGGGCGCCGATGCCGATGTGGCCAATTTGACCGCGGCCGAGAAAGCGGCCCTGGCAAGCTTCCCGACCGTCTGGATTCCTGATAGCCGCTATCTCGTCGAACTGGCGAATGCCTCGTACAAAGAGCGGCTGGGGCGCGACGTTTTCCTGACCGACGGCGAATACCGCGCGCGGCCGATTGCCATCAGCCTCTTCACCTGGGGCATCTACGAGAGCCGGGCCAACGTGTTGACCAGCCGGTTTGGCGACATCACCTGGAACGCCATCCACGATGCGGCGGTGGCGAAGGGGGGATGGCCGGAACTGGGAGGCGATCCCGCGTGGGGCTTCTTCAAACTGGTAGTGCCCAATCCTAACAAGAACGCCGGTGGTCTGGCGGCGATGGTCGCTGCTGCCGGTGAGTATTACGGGCGCACCGACATCAGCGTGGCGGATCTCACCGAACCGCAGTTCCAGACGTGGCTCAAGGAATTGATGGGTTCCGTCACCGACTTCAGCAGTGCCAGCGCCTATACTGCTGAAGACTTTGCGCTCTTCGGCTATAGCGTCGGCGACGGCGGGCAGCTTCTCGAAAGCGACCTGTTGCAGAACATGCAGGGTATCCTCACCCGCTGGGATGATCCACTCAAGATTTATTACCCCCGCTACGTGACCTGGTTCGAGTTTCCTTACACGATTTGGGTGGGGCCGGAAACCAGCGCGCTGGAGAAAAACGCGGCGTTGGCCTTCCAACGCTTCTTGCTGGGCGAGGAGCAGCAGAAAGCGGCCCTGGCCTATGGCCTGCGCCCGACCAATCCCAACGTCTCCCTGGATGCCACGCCGGAGAGCCTCTTTGTGAAATGGAAGGACCGGGGTGTAGAAATGGTCGTCCCGCGCAGTGATGCCATGCGCAATCCCGACCGTGAGGTGCTCTTGGCCCTGCTACGCTGGTTCGAATTGAATGTGGCGAATTAAGGCGGCTACCCGATGAGCAACGAATTGAGCACCAAACAACGAAAAAGTTTGATAATTGGTGTTGTGGGGATCATCGTTGTATGCGCGTGCGCGATCGTGGCTGCGTGGGCCGGGAAGTCTGCCTGGAGCACTCTCTTTGAGACGGAAGGCAACGGCACTCCCACGGGACAGAACGCCACCACGGCAGAACTGATCGTGGCGGTTTCCCCTGGAATGGCGTCGACGCTCACCCAACTGGCCGAACAGTTTAACGCCAACGCCTACAAAACCCCCGACGGCTCATTGATGTCGGTGCACACGCTGACTGTTGTGCCGGAGAAAATGGTCGAGCAAAGTCTGGCGAACCCGCCCTTTCAGGCGCTTGCGCCGGATAGCAGTTTGTGGTTGAATCAGTTGGATCGCCGTTGGGTGGCCGCGCATAGCTCAGATGAAGAAACCAGCCTTATCCCCATCGGCAACCGGCGATTCGGCGACCCCGTGCGCTACGCCACCAGCCCCGTCGTCATCGCTGCGTGGGAAAGTGTGGCGCGTGAACTGGGGTGGCCCGACCGCGTCGTCGGTTGGAGGGACATCCAGCAGAAGGCCACCACCGATACAACGTTCAAGTGGAACCATCCGAGTACCGGACATGCCAGTGGCTTGTTGGCGACGCTGGCCGAATTCTACGCCGGCGCCGGTCTGACCCGTGGCCTGACCCCCGAAGCGGCCACCGCCCAAACCACGCTAGATTATGTCCGCGCCGTGGAAGGGACGGTGCGCTTCTACGGCGAGGGCGAGGATGTGATCGTACAGCGGCTGGCAGCGGAAGGGCGCAACTTCCTCGACGCTTTCGTTGCCCAGGAGCAGGTCGTCATCGCGTGGAACCAAACGCAGTCCGGCGAACGCCTCGTCGCTCTGTATCCGGCAGAAGGGACGCTCTGGGCCGACCATCCTCTCGCGCTGTTAGAGTTGGGCGCGTCCGATGAGACGCCGCTCACCGCCAACCAACGCCGCACGTATCAGACATTTGTGACGTTCCTCACCTCGCCGGACGTGCAACGCCAACTTTTGGCGGCGGGGTATCGGCCGGCCAACCTGGATATTCGGCTGGATGAGGCTGGCAGTCCCTTCGCCGGCAGCACGGCCGCCGATTGGCGCCAGCCGCAGACCACCCTGCAAATCCCTGCCGCGAGTGTGGTGGAAGTCGTACAGAATGTCTGGTGGTACACCAAGCGTCCCACCAACGTTTACCTGGTCGTCGATACTAGCGGCAGTATGGAGGAAAGCGACAAGATCGACCTGACGCGCGTGGCGTTGCGCTCTTTCGTAGAGCAGATACGAGGGGACCGCGATCAGGTGGGCCTGATCGCCTTTGCCAGTGAGGTCAACACGCTGCGCTCGCTCCAGCCGCTAGACGACGCCGGGCGTGCGGATTTGAACCGCGCCATCGATCAACTGCGGGCCACAGGCAACACCGCCCTCATTGACGGGGTGTGGGAAGCGTACACCGAACTGACGTTGCGCGGCAACCCGGAGGCCATCAACGCCATCGTCGTGATGACCGACGGGCAGGAGAACAATAGCCGCCACTCGTTCGCGGAACTGCAACAGCGCCTCCGGCAGGAGCACGGAACGTCGGTGGTGATCTTCACGATTGCCTTTGGCGGCGACGCCGACGAGAAATTGTTGCGTTCGATGGCCGAGGTCGGCGGCGGGCAATTCCGCCGCGCGCAAGAAACGGACATCGAAGAACTGTACAAGATCATCTCGACGTATTTCTAAATTTAAAATTGCAAATGGCAAATTGAAAAGCACCAATGCAGGCTCATGAATGTCCCTTTACGTTTTGCCATTTGCTATTCGTCCTTAGCCATGGGATTGCTTATGTCCGACACTCGCTCTAGCGTTGAAAAGAAAGCGCGACGCGCCGTTGTCCAGTACGCTTTTTTCCGTTGGGAAAATGCGGTCATCATCGGCGTGGTGTTGTTACTGACGTTCTTCATGCCCCAACCTTTTGGGTGGTGGCCGCTGTGGGGCTGGCCGGCGTTGGGGGGGCTGGCCGTGCTGGCGATAGTCATTTCCAGCCTCACCGACGTTGAGACCACCACGAAAGTGCAGCTTGATACATTCCAGGAACGTTTTGATCCGCGCAAGGTGCTGGATCCCCAACTGCGCCAGGAAGTTGAAACCAGTCTGGAGTATCAGCGTCGCATCGAAGCATATATCCGCAAGCAACGCGCCGGCGTGTTGCGGGATCGCCTGCACGACACCGCCGGGCAAATTGCCGAATGGGTCGGTCACGTCTATCAACTCGCCTTGCGCCTGGATGCTTATCGTCACGATTCACTCCTGGCGCAGGAACGCATGGCCGTTCCCAAGGAATTAGAGGCGCTGACGGCGCGGCGTAACCTTGAGACCAAGCCGGAAGTGAAAAAGCAGTTGGATGCGGTCATCGAGAGCAAGCACAAACAGTGGGAATCTTTGAGCGCGTTGCACAGCCGTATGGAACAGGCCGAACTGCAACTGGAGCAGAGCAACACGGCGCTGGCAACGATATACAGCCAGGTGCAATTGATCAGCGCGCAAGATATTGAAAGCGGGCGTTCAGACCGTCTACGCCAGGATATTCAGGATCAGATCGCGCGGCTTAACGACCTGGTCAGCAGCATCAACGAGGTCTACGACTACCAGGGAACTGGATGCTGAAAGTCATTCGGGAGGAGATTCCACAGCTATGATGAAACGTTTCATGCTCGTACTGCTCGTTGTTTTGGTTCTGGCGGGATGCGGGGGAGGCTCCCGGCAACCGACGAAAGGGGACGTGATAGTCTACGTGGCCGTGCCGCTCAGTGGCTTCCAGGCCAACGGGGGACAAACTGTTTTGGGCGGCGTCCGTCTGGCGGCGGAGGAGATCAACCGCAGCGGCGGGTTGTTGGGCTACCGTGTGGTGGTTCGTCCTCTGGATGATGAATCGGACAACGATGTCGCCGTCTCGCAGGTCGCCCAAATTCAGGCCGCGCTCGACAAAGGTGAACGGGTCATTGCCGTCATCGGGCATTTGAACAGCGGGCAGACGCTGGCGGCGATGGAGCTGTACAAGGACCTGCCGCTGATCGTCATCACCCCGACGGCTTCGGAGCAGAGCCTGAGTCAGAAAGGGTACACGAATTTCTTCCGCGTCAACGCCAGCGATGATGTGCAGGCCGCCGTGGATGCGCGTTTTCTGACAGAATACCTCAAAGCGACGCGGATCGCCGTAGTTTTCAACAATACCGAATACGGGAAAGGACTGGCCGCCTCCTTGATCAAGGAGTTGGAGGCTCGCGGTGCGCAAGCCAGCGCCAGGATTGAGGTGGAAGAAGGCCAGAGACAGTATGCCGCCGAAGTCGCGCAGATTCAGGCGGCCAATCCCGACGCCATCTTCTACGCCGGTTACGAAATCGAAGCGCCGTTTTTGCGCTATGAACTGGTCAAGGCCGGGGTCACGGCGCCGCTGTTAGGCAGTGATGGCGTCTTCCTGGCGGCCACCATCGACGACTCGGACGGGACCGCCGAAGGGATGTACGTGAGCGCCTTCGCGCCCAGCCCGCGTTACGTCGCCGACGCGAAGTGGTTTGAGGCCTACCAGGTCGTCGAATATCGCAACCCGGACACGTACTCGGTCAACGGTTATGTGGCGATGCAGGTGTTGGCCGAAGGTGTGCGCAAGGCCAATGGGTTCGGCGCGGCTCAAATCGCCGACGCCCTGCGTGGCGAGGCCGTGTCCACCTTGCTCAACAGTCTGCGTTATAAAGCCAACGGCGACCTGACCGATCCGCAGATTTGGATTTATCAGGTTGTGAACGGCGAATTCCAGCAAGTGGATTGGAAATAGAATTCCGCGCGGAAAGAAAAACGGGGCCTGGAACGGCCCCGTTTTTTCGTGCCTGACGCCGCGATGGATCGCCCGTCACTCTCCAGCCGCCCTTGCCCGGTTGCGGATACTTACAGCACCCGTTCCGGCTTGCTGAGGCTCAGGTGAGGGTCCAGCGCGTCGCGCAGTCCATCCCCTAGCAAATTGAAGGCCAGTACGGTCAGCATAATTGCCAAACCGGGATAGAAAACCAGGTGCGGCGCAGTGAAAACCTGATTGCGTTCTGAACCGAGCATGGAGCCCCATTCCGGAGTGGGGGGTTGCGCCCCCAAACCCAGGAAGGAAAGCGAGGCGGCCTCGAGGATCGCGCCGGCAATGCCGAGGGTGCCCTGAACGATGAGGGGGGAGAGGGCATTGGGCAATATGCGCACGAATAGAATCCGCGCGGGGCTGGCGCCCAGCGCACGCGAGGCTTCCACGAAAGTCTGCTCTTTGAGGGAGAGAACGCTGGCGCGCACCACGCGCGCATAGACCGGAATGTTGACGATGGCGATGGCTAACAGGGAATTTTGCAGCCCGCGCCCTAACACGTTGACAATCGCAATAGCCAGCAGCAGGGAGGGAAAGGCCATCAAGACATCCATGAAGCGCATTACCACATTGTCGATCCAGCCGCCGGCGTAGCCGCAAATCGCGCCCAGAACGGTCCCCACGACAATCGCAAAACCGATGGTGGTAAATCCGATGAAGAGCGAGACGCGCGTGCCGTAAAGCACCCGGCTAAATTGGTCCCGTACATTGCCGTCGATGCCCATCCAATGCTGCGGCTGGTCGGCAGGGCAGCCGAGCAGGTGAATGCACGGTGCGGCGCGCTTCTCGATGTTCTCAACGCCGATCAAGACCTTCTCGGGGTCATAGGGCGCGAGTACAGGGGCAAAAATAGCGATGAAAATGAGCATACCCAGGATCACCATGCCGATAATCGCGGACCGCTGTCTGAAAATACGGCGCAGCATCAGCCGCCACAGACTGTTCGCCCGATAGTCTTGGAAGCTGCTGTTCAGAGCTTCCGCTTCTGCCGGCGTATATTCTTGGGGTGGCTTTTTAGGGGGGGGGCTCTTCGAGTGTGGTTGACATTAATCATTCGCCTCGTCAGTCGAGTTTGATCCGTGGATCGATGAACACGTAAGAAATATCCACCAGCAGATTCATGCCCACGTAGCCGATGGCGATGACCAGCGTAAAAGCCTGGACAATGGGATAATCGCGCGCGGTAATGGCCTCAAACAGCATCCGCCCCACACCGGCCAGGCCGAAGATCGTTTCGGTGAGCACCGCACCGGCGAAGATCGTCCCCAGTTCCAGACCGATGACGGTGCAAATGGGCAGGAGGGCATTGCGGAAGGCGTGTTTGAGCACCACTCTCGGTTTGGGCAACCCTTTGGCGCGCGCTGTGCGGATGTAGTCCAGCTCCAAAACCTCGAGCATACTCGAGCGGGTCATCCGCGCGATAATGGACATGGGAATAGTGCTGAGCGCCACCGCGGGGAGGAGCAAATGTTTGATGACATCCCCCAGGACGTGCCAGTCAAACGTGATGATGGAATTCACAATATACATGTTGGAGATGAATTCGTAGAAGTGATAGCGCGCTGATTCGGGTTGGAGCGTGAGGTGGTAAACTTCGTAAAAAGGAATGGCCGTCATACCGGCAGTGAGACGTCCCGATGGCGGCAGCCACAGGGGGGTACCTTTGAGCACGAGAGCAAACACGTAGGCCAACATGAGTCCCAGCCAGTAGACGGGCATCGATACGCCGATGTTAGCGATGACCATAGTGATCACATCGACAAAGGAGTTGCTGTACACGGCGGAAATAATCCCCAGCGGTATACCGATCAACGTCGCCAGGACAATCGCAATGAAACCTAATTCAATCGTCATCGGCAGCCGCTCGATGAGGATGGTGCTGACCGGGCGGCTGTAGCGGATCGAGTTGCCGAAATCGCCTTTGAGCACGTCCCGCATATAGATGCCGAGTTGGACGGAAATCGGTTTGTCCAGGCCATGTTCGTGGGTGAAACGGGCGCACACCTCTGCCGTCGCTTTTTCGCCCAACATCGCTTTGCACGGATCGCCCGGAATCAACCGCGCCAGTACAAACGTCACCACGAGAATGCCGAATAAGACCGGGATGGACAATAAAAGTCTACGGACGATATAATGAAACATCACGACAACCTATCGAATATGAACTTTCATATAAGGCATAAAACGTGAAACGTGAGCAACCTCACGTTTCACGTTTGTCACTATCCAGGCCAGTCAACCTGGCGAAGTCATTTAGTCCCTATACCAGCTTGTGTGCGGATTTTAGTATACAAAGCGCTCTGGGGTGACGAGATATTTTCTATGCGCCTATCCCCCCTTCTCCAGGGAAGGGGGACTTTGGCTTGAGGGGGAAACGTAGCCTACTGGCTCGCGTTCATCAACCCATCCCACAAGTAGCTATAGTATTCCCACGCGCCGGTGTTGCCTTTGTGGTTGGGATCGGCAGCATTGATGCCCGCGGACCACGAGGCGACCACATCGTTGGCATCCAAATCCGAACCGTCGTGGAATTTCACCCCCGGGCGGAGTTTGCACACCCACTCCGTCAAATCGGCATTCGGCTCACAGGAGGTCGCCAGGGCCGGCTTGATCTCGCCGGAGTCGTTCGCATAGCTGAACAATGGCTCGAGGACCTGCTCGCAAGCGGCCATTGACTCGCCGTCGCTTTCATCGGCGCAGTAGAGGCTGATCGGCTCGGCGTTTTGCATGAAGACAATCGTATCTTTGCCGGAGTCCATCACCGCAAATTCGGGTGAGCGGAACGGCGGGACGTTAACATTGGTTACTGTCTTCAATGCAGCGTTGGCCGATGCACCGTGAGCAATCGGCACCATCGGAACGAGTTCACGAATGGCGTTATTGGCTTCAATATAAAGTGCTTCGGCCTCCGCCGGATCGACAATCTGCGAGGCTTTTTGCAGCGTTTCGTAGATGGCCGGATGCGGATCGCCGAACTGCGGGTTGTCCTTGCTGAAGTGGAAATCCAGGAAGTTGGTGACGTGCGGATAGTCCGCGCCCCAGCCCAGCAGATACAAGCCGTTTAGCCGGCCAGCACTTTGCTCATCGATGAACTCACCGGATTCCATCACCACGACTTCCGCCTCGATGCCCAGGTTCTCCTTGAGTTGGGTCTGGATCTCCACGGCGACCAGGGACGGTTCGGGGAGATAGTCACGGAACACATCGCGGTAGTAAATGGTGGTCTTGAATCCGTTGGGGAAGCCGGCTTCGGCCAGCAGGGCCTTGGCCTTGGCGGCGTCGAACTCGTACCAGGGATCGCCGGTGCAGCCGTTGGGGATACTGCACGGCGTGAAGTGCGAGGCGACTTCGGAACCTTCGGCGTAGAAGTTGTCCACGATGCGCTGGCGGTCGATGCCCATGGCTATCGCCTGGCGGACCTTGACATTGTTGAAGGGTTCGAACGTGTTGGTCATCGCCAGGTAGAAGATATTGGGAGCGTGTTTGTACAAGAGTTGCAGGTTAGGATCGCTTTCGACCTTGGCGTAATCATCAGGGCTGACGTTGGTGATATAGTCCACCGTGCCGGACTGCAATTCCAACAGGCGCGCCGCCCCTTCGGTGGCCCACCGGAACACCAGCGTTTCGACTTTGGCTTTCTCCCCCCAGTAATTCTCGTTGCGCTTGAAGACGATGCTGTCGCCACGATTCCAGCTTTCCAGCTTGTACGGCCCGGTGCCGATAGGTTTGGAAAGCAGTTCGCCGGCGCCGCCGTTTTGCTCAATCCATTCCCGCGGCTGAATGTTGAAGGGGATGAAGGCGACTTTCGCCATAAAGGCCGGATCGGGCTTGCACAGGCTGAACCTGACCGTTAGTTCATCCACGGCGGCGATCTCCTTCATCTTGCCGCCGTAGCTACAATCGGGCACGGAAATCGACATTGGCTCAAAAGCCGCTTTGGGCGCGGTGGTCTCGGTGGGTTGGACGGCGGGCGCCTCTGTCGGCGCCGCTGTGCCGCCACAGGCCGACAGGCTCAAACTTACCAGGGTTAAGAGGGACATTACAACGTAAAATAACGATCGGCGTTTCATAATTCTCCTCCTTCTTGACGGTAAAACGTTTGAATGGAACCATCCAGCGCCTTGCAGACTTGACAGCATCCCTTCGGGCCATTTCCTCCTTCCGTAAAAAAGCAACTTCCGAAGTGGGTTTGGATGTACCATTAACAAGCGCGCTATGGGAAAATTATAATAACTCTGTGATACTTGTCAAACAAATGCCGGATATTTGTCATAAAGCCGATCTCACTGGAAGCCGTTCCCGGCCGGATTCAAGCAGGATTTTGGTCCCGAGCTTCACACCCTCTCCTGTGAACGTGATTTAGCGTCTGAACTTGGGCAGTTGCGAGATCGTTGCCCGGATGATGCCGACCAACTCGCGGGAATGGGCTTTCCTGGCGAGCAGCAGCGCCTTGTTCAGATAGGATTTGGCTCTGACGCTGTTGCCGTGCTGGGCGTAGAGGATCGCCAGATTGCGCAACGTTTTGGCCTGACCCTCCTCATCGTTCTGCGCTTCGCGGATGGCAAGCGCGGCTCCGTAAATTTCGGCGGCTTTGGCCCAATTTCCTAGCCCATCGTAGGCCGACGCGATGTTGTTGAGCGTGGTTGCTTCCGCTTCCTGGTCGCCGGCCTCCTGGAGCATCTGCTGCGCCGGTTCCAGCGTCTCCAGTGCCTGCGTCCACTCTTTCCGCGTCAGGTAGATGCTGGCGATATTGTTCAGGGCTTCGGCCTGGCCGGCGGTATTACCGGCTGCTTCCATCAACGCGTGGACTTGCCGGTAAGCATCGAGCGCCGCTTCCCTTTCGTTGGCTGCCAGATGCTCGCGCGCTTGCTTGTTCAGCGCTTCGGCCTGCGCCGTAGGCGATTCTGCCGTCTCCTGGGCGGCAGTGTTTTGGGTTTCTGCGACGGTTTCCTTCTCTGCTGACATAATCCGCTCCTTTTCTGATTGGACTTTTGACAACGTAAACTTGACTTGACTGACGTCGAGTTGAAGCAGA
>DAOOGN010000024.1:0-42104 GCA_035415725.1 Anaerolineae bacterium
TTTACGAGACTTTGTTAAAGTGCTACCGGTACGACTTTATGAGACTCAACATCAAATAGTCAGGTAGTCAGAGCCTGAATGACTAAGGACTACGTGACTAGAGACTTTCTGACCCAGTAAGTGAGGCCGGGTTGCCGTCCGTTATCCACGGCGCAGTGGTGATGGCCGCTGAAGGAGAGGTTCTGTGTTGCATGGAACAATCAGGGTGGTACCGCGAGAGCTAAAGAAGCACGCTCCCGTCCCTGTAGGGATGGGAGCGTGTTTCAATTTCAGGCATTAAGTTGCGACCTTACAATTTGAACGGTGCGTTTTTCGCGATCCAGAAACGAGAGCAGGCTGCGTTGAATAAGTTCTTCTGGTGAAAGATGCAGTTGTTGCGCAATTGTATTGACTGAAACGGCCATTGTTACCTCCTTAACGAGGTTTTTGTTCTTATCATTGATTATGATTATATTACGGCTGAGGAGAAAAATCATGTTCAAACCAGTGCAACCCCAAGTCGATTTCGTCGCCCAGGAGCACGACGTGCTGGACTTTTGGGACACAATCCAGGCATTTCAAGAACTCCATCGTCTGCGTCAGGATGCGCCGCGTTGGTCGTTCATCGACGGCCCGATCACGGCGAACAATCCGATGGGCATTCACCACGGGTGGGGCCGAACTTACAAAGACTTGTGGCAACGTTATTGGGCGATGCGCGGCTATCAGGAACGCTACCAGAATGGTTTCGACTGCCAGGGACTTTGGGTCGAAGTGGAGGTGGAGAAGGAAAAGGAATTCACCTCCAAACGCGACATCGAGACCTATGGCCTTGCGCCGTTCGTGTTGGAGTGCAAGGCACGGGTGCTGCGGCAGGCGGCCAAACAAACCGAGCAATCGATCCGCCTGGGCTACTGGATGGACTGGAACGACCCCGAAACGCTGCGCGCCATGGCCGATAAGCTGCTCGAAAATCCGGCCCAGGAGATGACGGTGGACGGCCCCGATGGCCCCGTCACCGATAGCGTCGAGCGGCTGGTGGGACGTCTGGGTATGCCGGAACTCGGCGGGTCATATTTTACCTTCGCCACCGAGAACAACTATACGATTTGGACGTTTATCAAGAAGGTGTGGGAACGCGGCTGGCTTTACCGGGGTCATGATGTGATGCCTTGGTGCCCGCGCTGCGAGACCGGCCTCAGTCAGCACGAGATTGTGACCGATGGCTACCGCGAGCTGACCCACAACGCACCCGTGGTGTGTTTTCCCTTGCGCGGGCGCGCTCATGAAGCCTTGCTCGTCTGGACGACGACGCCGTGGACGTTGACCAGCAACGTGGCGGCTGCCGTCGGCCCCGAGCTGACCTACGTAAAGGTACAGGCGCAGGACGGCTGGACGTACTATCTGGCAAAAGGCACACTGGAGAACGTTATGAAGGGCAAGTATGAGGTCCTGGGGGAACTCAAGGGGCAAGAGATGGTCGGTTGGGAATACGATGGCCCCTTCGATGAGCTTCCCGCCGTTCAAAAGATGCATGTGCCGGACTTCCATCGCGTTATTCCCTGGGACGAAGTCGGTGAGGTCGAAGGCACGGGCATCGTCCACATCGCGCCGGGCTGTGGGGCAGAGGACTTCGAACTGGGCAAGGAATTTAACCTGCCGGCCCTCGCGCCGCTCACCGAGGACGGCGCTTTCCTGGAAGGCTTCGGCTGGCTCACCGGGCGCGACGTTCACGCCGTAGCGCCTGATATCTTCCACAATCTGGACGACAAAGAGGTACTTTATCGCGTGGATAGTTACACGCACCGCTATCCTGTCTGCTGGCGCTGCGATACGCCGCTGGTCTTCCGCCTGGTGGACGAGTGGTTCATCCGCATGGGCAGGCTGTATGATAAGCCGCGCGAAGAACTGACCGCTGCGGAGAAATCTGCCAGTTTGCGCTACCAGATTATGGACGTAGTCGATCAGATCCGCTGGATCCCCGAATTCGGCTATGCCCGCGAGATGGATTGGTTGCACAATATGCAAGACTGGATGATCTCCAAGAAGCGCTACTGGGGTCTGGCCTTGCCGATTTGGGTGTGCGACAACAAGACCTGTGAACACTTTGAAGTGCTCGGCGACGAAGACGAATTACGGGCGCGCGCCATCGCGGGGTGGGACGTCTTCGCCGGGCACACGCCGCATCGTCCCTACATTGATGCGGTGAAGATTGCGTGCCCCAAGTGCGGCAGTCCCATGACGCGCATCGCCGACGTGGGCAATCCGTGGCTGGATGCCGGCAGTGTGGCCTATTCCACGACGCGCTACCGCACCGATCGAGCGTATTGGGCCAAGTGGGTGCCGGCGGATTGGATCAGCGAATCGTTCCCGGGGCAGTTCCGCAACTGGTTCTACAGCCTGATCACCATGAGCACCGTCTTCGAGCAGATGCCGCCGACGAAGGTAGTTCACGGCTATTCAACATTGGTGGCGGAAAATGGCCTCCCGATGCACAAATCGTGGGGCAACGCAATTTGGTTTGACGAAGTTGCCGAGAACATCGGCGTGGATACGATGCGCTGGCTCTTCATGAACCAACCGCTTGATCAAAACCTGGTATTTGGGTACCACCGCGCCGATGAGACGCGCCGCCGCTTTATCATCCCCTTGTGGAACACCTACGCTTTCTTCATCACCTATGCGCGCATCGACGAGTGGACGCCGTCCGCCGAATTGCTGGAGAATCCTTCCAAGTACGAAGAGGGCCAGCCGAATCTCTGGATCCCCTGGACGGAAACGGCGACCCCCACCGTGCTGGATAAGTGGATCATCGCCCGTCTGCGGGAGACGATTGTGGCAATGACGGAGGGATACGAGACGTATATCCCGCTCAAGGTGGCGCAGCCGGCGGAGGCATTTCTGGACGATCTGAGCAACTGGTACGTGCGCCGCAGTCGCCGCCGCTTTTGGGCCACGCGTGGCGCGAGTGCCAGTTCCGACGCCGATAAAGAGGCCGCCTATCAAACGCTTTACACCGTGTTGCTGACGTTCGCCAAATTGCTCGCGCCGGTACTGCCGTTCATGACGGAGGTGATGTACCAGAATCTCGTGCGCGCCGTGGATGCCACGGCGCCGGAAAGCATCCATCATTGCCTGATCCCCACCGCCGAACCGTTGGACTCCGCCGAACGTGTGCTGGTGGAAGCCATGACTGCCGTGCGCCAGGCCGCGACGTTGGGGCACTCGGTGCGCGCCGCCGGCAACCTCAAGGTACGTCAACCGTTGCGCCAGGCGCTCATCGCCGCCGACCCGCGCCGCCGTGAGGCGTTGAACCAGTTGCTCGATCTGCTGGCCGACGAACTCAACGTGAAGGACGTGGCCTTTGTGGCCGAAGAGGGCGAATTGGTCGAATACAAACTGCTGCCGCTCAACCGTGTGCTCGGTCCCAAGTTCGGGCAGCGCTTCCCATTCGTCCGCAAAGCGTTGGAAAGGGTAGATGCTGCGCGCGCCGTCGCTCAACTGCACGCCGGGCATGGATTGACTTTGCCTCTGGATGATGGCAGTGAGGCGACCCTCAAGCCGGACGAGGTGCTGGTGCAGAGCCACGCCCGCGAAGGCTATGGCGTCGCCGGGGAAGGCGGCCTGGTGGTGGCGTTGGATACCACCGTGACGCCTGAACTCGAACAGGAAGGGCTGGCCCGCGAAGTCGTGCGCCGCGTGCAGGATTTGCGCAAGCAGGCCGATTACCAACTCACCGACCGGATTGTCGTCCAATACAACGCGAGCGGCGCACTGGCAGAGGCTGTCGCTGCGCAGCGCGAGATGATTGCCGCCGAGGTACTCGCAGACGCGCTTGAAGCTGTGGCATCGCCCGCCGGCGACAAAGTGCTCGAAGACACAGTGGATGACGAACCGCTTGTTCTGGCGGTCAAGCGTATCGTGTAGCGTTTGTTGATGTAAAGATACATGATATAGTGTAGTTCCTTTCTGGAAGCAGTATGCTAAACGGAGGAACAGGGATATGCGGGAACTGGGAACATTGCGTGACGGTTGGGAGACGCTCGAAGCAGACGAAACACGTTTATTGCGTCGTCTGACCATTCACGAGAGCGTTCAACAATGGCTCGCCTTGCAGCGGGCGTTCGAAGCGCAATTGCAGGAAACGGAAGCGTTATTTGGCCCAGAGCGGCGGGCAGCCCTCGCGGAGTTGCAGTCAAGATTGCGGCGCTTGGCGGAATGGCAGAAAGAGCATGGAGAATCTATTACTATCCCTGCGGACGCTTCAGCAGCATCTGAATGATGCTGGCCTACCCTCTATCGTCATCGGAGGTGTTGCCGTCGCCGTGTGGGGCGAACCGCGTCTTACGCGGGATGCTGACGTGAAAGTGTTGTTGGAACGCGATAATGCTGACCGCTTACTGTCGGTACTTGCGTCTGACTACACCTCGCTACTGCCTGATCCGCGCCAGGCATTGCGACAACAAGCTATGGTGTTGGTGCAAGACACATGGGGGACGCGGTTGGATGTTTTGTTGGCCGACACGCCTTACGATGTTCTTGCTATTCAGCGTGGGCGCGATGTCGAAGTGCAGCCAGGGTTGACGATTCGAGTGTGTAGCCCAGAGGACCTGGTGATTTACAAGCTCATCTCGACCCGTCTCCGTGATCACGAGGACGCCCAAGGCGTTATTCGCCGACAAGACGCAAACCTCGACGACAAATATGTGCTTGATTGGCTGCGCCAGTTCGAGCGAGCCTTCGATGATTCGACATTGGTTGCTGAATACAAACGCCTTCGCCGGCTTTAACCGGTACCCGTACTTTGCGGGCACGGCCGGAGACCGTCCCGAACTTTGAGCTTTTGCTGTAGCCGGTCTCCAAACGGAGCCGCTCCAGGCAATCCTCCCAAAGGTGACACGGATGTTTGCACCTGTTTCCCCTTTGGGAGGATTTTCTTATTAACACAAGGACAATTAGTACTTGCCGCATCGCAGGGAATCCTTTACACTGTTCCGTAATCTGCAAGTCATGGGGGCGGAAACGACGACATGACGAGTCCATCGTGGCAGAAATTTCACACCCGTTAGCCATGCTTGGAGCGGATCGCCAGATCCGCGGTTTTTGCGCCCTATGCCGGGGAACTATTGGTACCGCACTCTTTTTGAGGAGAAGGCTTATGGATACACTAACGTTGGCCGCCGGACTGCACGATCAACTCGTCGCCTGGCGGCGTGACTTTCACATGCATCCTGAATTGGGATTGGAAGAACACCGCTCGGCGGGCATGATCGCCGAGATTCTGCGTGGATTGGGTTATCGTGTGCAGGAAGGCGTCGCCAAAACCGGTGTGGTGGGCACCCTGGAAAATGGCTCTGGCCCCGTGGTGATGAGCCGGGTGGATATGGACGCGCTGCCGATTCAGGAAGCCAATGACGTTCCCTACATCTCCCGGCATCCCGGCCGCATGCACGCTTGCGGGCACGATGCACACATGGCGATTGGCCTCGGCGTTGCCACGCTGATGGCGCAGTACCGCGATGCCTGGCGTGGCACGCTCAAGTTGGTCTTCCAGCCCGGCGAAGAGGGCGCCAACGGCGCCGAGCTGATGATCAAAGCCGGGGTGTTGGAGAACCCGCGCCCGGATGTCGCACTTGCCATCCACGTCTGGAACAAGAATCCGGTAGGTACTTTTGGCGCGACGCCCGGCCCGGTGATGGCAGGCGCCGAGTCGTGGAAAGCTACGATCACTGGCAGGGGCGGCCATGGCGCGATGCCCGAACAAACGGTGGACCCCATCGTCGTTGCGGCGCTCACCGTGAACGCGCTGCAAACCGTCGTCAGCCGCAATGTCAGCCCGTTGGACACGGCGGTAGTCACAGTGGGGGCGCTGCTCAGCGGCGACGCCTTTAACGTGATCCCCGATTCCGCACAATTACGCGGTACGATTCGCACTTTCAACCTGGAGACGCGCGACATGGTGCTCCGGCGCGTGCGCGAGATCATCGAGGGCACGGCGCAGATGATGGGCGCGGAAGCGACGGTTGGCCTGTATCCGCTCACGCCGGCGCTAGTCAACGATGCGAAGGTGACGGCACTGGTGCGGGATGTCGTTGCCGATCTGTTTGGTGCGGACGCGCTCAAAAACGAAGTGCGGACGATGAGCAGTGAGGATTGCGCCTTCTTCTTGCAGGAGATTCCCGGCTGCTTCATCTTCGTCGGCTCAGGATTTCTCGACCGCGAAGCGCCGGCGCACCACAATGCTCATTTCGATATCGACGAAAAGGCGCTGGTCAACGGCGTGGCGGTGGTGGTAGAATCGTTGCGGCGGTTGATGGGGTAAAACGATGCCTCAACAGGGTCCCTTACAATGGCTGGACGGTGAAGGTTGGCTGGTGCTGCTCGGCGGCGGCGATGTAGCGCGCGGCGAGACGGATGTCGTTGACGCGCAACTGCTCAGCCTTGCCAATCTGGATCGCCCGATGATTGTGCTTCTCTCTGACGGAACGCATGAAGATGCCGAAGCGATCCTGGAGCATTACACCTTGTTCGGTGGTTCCGGCGGCGAAGCCTTCACCCTTGCAGAGATGACGCGCGCCGAATTGGAAAATCCCCGGTTCCTTTCACTGCTGGATGAAGCGGGCATTCTCTATTTAGGCGGCGAAAACCCGCTGCCGCTGGTGCGCAATGTGCACGGGACGACGGCGCTGGCTCACATTCTGCGTGGCTTCAGCACCTTGCAGGCGCTTATCATTGTCGGGAGTGGGGCCGGGGCAAGCGCTCTGGGGATGTGGGCGGCAGGTCCTGCGCCGCAGTTCCTTCAGGTACAGGGATGGGGGTTGGTGCAGAACGCGGTGATCGTGCCGCACTTCACCCGCACGGAAGATTCCGTGGTGTTGCGCTGCCTGGCGCAGCTTGGACCAGGGCTGCTCGGTTTGGGCATCCCCGATGGCACGGCGCTTGCCTTCGGCCCGCAAGGCCAGGTCGAGACGTGGGGGCCGGGGCGGGTGACGGCGGTGGTGAGCGCGGGTGGGTAAAATATGTATACCATGTATGCTGACGAAAGCGGTGATTGCGGAATGGTGAATTCTCCCACCCGTTTCTTTGTATTATCCGGCTTGGTCATTCACGAATTGAGGTGGCAAGATTACCTTGATCGACTGATAAACTTCCGGAAACAAATGCAACAAACGTTTGGGTTACGTATGCGCGAAGAGATTCATGGATCGGTTATGATAAACCGTCCAGGCCCACTTGTGCGGATAAAAAGAAACGACCGTTTGACTATTCTACGGGCTTTTGCTGATGAACTATCCACTATGCCTTACCTGAACGTTATCAACATTGTTGTGGATAAACAGGAGAAGCCTGTCAATTATGATGTTTTTGATATGGCTTGGAGAGTACTCATCCAACGTTTTGAAAACACGATAGCGCACCACAATTTTCGCGGTCCGATGAATTCAGATGAAAAGGGGATGATTTTTCCTGATAATACAGACAACAAGAAGCTATCTCAATTGCTAAGAAAAATGCGTCGTTATAACCCTGTGAATAATCAACCCGCATATGGGTCTGGCTACAGAAATCTAAGGATCAATACGGTATTGGAAGATCCAAATTTCAGGGATTCCGCAACTTCCTATTTTATTCAGGGGGTAGATTTAATTGCTTTCCTGCTGTATCAAAAGCTAGACCCAAGCAGTTATATGCGTAAGAAGGCCGGTCATAATTACTTCGACCGACTTGATCCCATACTTTGCAAAGTGGCAAGTAGTTGTGATCCTCAAGGGGTTCTCGGGATTTGAGATAATTCAAAAAGAGAAGGGCGCTTTCGCGCCCCCCCGGGTGAATCCTACTTGCCACGGTTAAGCCGGGTTTCAGATTCCATTCTCATTATATATGATAATTGATATAGAAGATAGTGATATTTGTCATAAATTTTGATCCGCTATCTGGATAGCGGAGGGAGGAGTTATATGGGCAAGAACATCGTTCAAAAAATACTAAACGCGCACCTCGTCTCCGGGAAGCCGGTTCCCGGTCAAGAGGTCGCCATTCACATCGATCAGACCTTGACGCAGGACGCGACGGGCACGATGACGTATTTGCAGTTCGAGGCGATGGGCCTGGACGCGGTCAAGACGGAGTTGTCGGTCAGCTATGTGGATCACAACACGATCCAGGTGGGCTTCGAGAACGCCGACGACCACCGCTATTTGCAAACTGTCGCGGCGAAGTACGGCATCGTCTTCAGCCGCGCGGGGAACGGCATCTGCCACCAGGTGCACCTGGAACGCTTCGGGCGCCCCGGCAAGACGTTGCTCGGCGCGGACAGCCACACGCCCACGGGCGGCGGCGTCGGCATGATTGCGATGGGCGCGGGCGGCCTCGACGTGGCGGTGGCGATGGGCGGCGGGCCGTTCTACATCACCTATCCGCAGGTCTGCCTGATCCGTCTCACCGGCACATTGCAACCCTGGGTGAGCGTCAAAGACGTGATCCTCAAGATGCTGGAAATCTTCTCCACCAAGGGCAACGTCGGCTGGATGTTCGAGTACGGCGGGCCGGGCGTGGCGACGTTGAGCGTGCCGGAGCGCGCAACGATCACGAACATGGGTGCGGAGATGGGCGTGACCACGTCGGTCTTCCCCTCGGATGCAGAGACGCGCCGCTTCCTGGCCGCGCAGGGCCGTGAGGAGCAGTGGATCGAGCTACTGCCCGATCCAGATGCAGCTTATGACAAAGTCGTGGAAGTGGATTTGAGCCGCCTTGAGCCGCTGACCGCCGCGCCGCACAGCCCCGGCAATGTGATTCCGGTGCGCCAGGTCGCGGGAATGCCGGTCAACCAGGTGGAGATCGGCTCCTGTACGAACTCGTCCTACGTGGATATGGTGCGGGTGGCGCGTATCCTCCAAGGCCACCACGTGCATCCGGACGTGAGCTTCGCCGTCGCGCCGGGATCGCGCCAGGTGTTGCAGATGCTCGCCCGTGAGGGCGCCCTGGCCGACCTGCTCGACGCGGGCGCGCGGATGATGGAGAGCGCGTGCGGCTTCTGCATTGGCAACAGCCAGAGTCCGCCAAGCGGCGCGGTGAGCTTGCGCACGAACAACCGCAACTTCGAAGGCCGCAGCGGGACGAAGGATGCGCAGGTATACCTCGTCAGCCCGGAGACCGCCGCCGCTGCCGTGATGACCGGCAAGTTCACCGATCCACGCGATTTGGGGTTGGCGTATCCGCAGGTGGAAATGCCGGAACGTTTCTTCATCGACGACAGCATGTTCATCTTCCCGACGGACGTGACCAGCGAGGTCGAGATCGCGCGCGGGCCGAACATCGGCGAGCCGCCTAAGAACACCCCTCTTCCTGCCGAACTGCGTGGGGAAGTGACGATCAAAGTCGGCGACAAGATCACCACCGATCACATCATGCCGGCCGGGCAACTGCTCAAGTATCGCTCCAACGTGCCGAAATACGCCACTTACGTCTTCTCGCCGGTGGATGCGACCTTTGCGGAGCGCGCCGCCGCCAACCGCGACGCCGGCATCCACAACATCATCGTCGCCGGAGAGAGCTATGGGCAAGGTTCCAGCCGTGAGCACGCTGCACTGTGCCCGATGTACTTGGGCGTCAAGGCCGTCATCGCCAAGAGCTTCGAGCGCATCCACATCGCCAACCTCATCAACTTCGGCATCGTGCCGCTTACGTTCGTCGCTGCGGCGGATTATGATCGCATCCAGCCCGGTGATGAGCTGGTCATTCCCCACATGCGGGAAATTCTGGGGCAAAAAGCCCCTATTCTCGTAGAAAACCGCACGCAAGGTGTGGAAATCTCAGTGGAAGCACACCTTTCGGAGCGGCAGGTGCGGATTTTGCTGGCGGGTGGATTGTTGAATACAGTAGCCGGAAGTTAAGACCCAGCCGTTTCTTAGTCGGTGGCTGAGCAGTTACGAGAATTCAAAGCCGGGCAGGTAAACTAAAGCTAAACAAGGAGAACCGATATGGAAAAAATACACGTCAAAACGCCACTGGTCGAAATGGATGGCGACGAGATGACGCGCATCATCTGGCAGATGATCAAGGATGAGCTGCTGACGCCGTATCTGGATATGCCGACCGTCTATTTTGATCTCGGCCTGAAACACCGCGACGCCACGGATGATCAGGTGACGTTCGATGCCGCGAGGGCCACCGCCGACTACGGCGTCGCGGTGAAGTGTGCGACGATCACCCCCAACCAGGATCGCGTGGTCGAGTATGGCCTCAAGAAAGCGTGGCCCAGCCCCAACGGCACGATCCGGGGAATTTTGGACGGCACCGTCTTCCGCGCGCCGATCATCGTGCGCAACATTCATCCGATGCTGCGTACCTGGCGAAAGCCCATCATCATCGGGCGTCACGCCTACGGCGATGTGTACCGCAACCAGGAGTACAAGGTGCCGGGGCCGGGCAAAGCAGAATTGGTCTTTACCCCGGCGGACGGCGGCGAACCGGTGCGCCTGACCATCCATGATTTTCAGGGGCCAGGCGTCATCCAGGGCATCCACAATACCGAGAAGTCCATCCGCAGCTTCGCCCGCGCGTGCATTCAATTTGCCATCAACCAGAAAATGCCGCTGTGGTTTTCCACCAAAGACACCATCTCCAAGACCTATCATGCTTTCTTCCGTGATATTTTCCAGGAAGAGGTCAACGCCCACAAAGCCGCAATGGACGCGGCCGGCGTCGAGTATTTCTACACCTTGATCGACGACGCCGTCGCGCGCGTCATCCGGCACGAGGGCGGCTTCTTGTGGGCCTGCATGAACTACGACGGCGATGTGATGAGCGACATGCTGGCGACCGGCTTCGGCAGTCTGGCGCTGATGACGTCGGTGCTGGTGAACCCGGCCGGCATCATGGAGTTCGAGGCGGCGCACGGCACGGTGCAACGCCACTATTACGCGCACCTGCGCGGCGAAAAGACCTCCACGAACTCCACGGCCTCCATTTTCGCCTGGACGGGCGCCCTGGCGCGGCGTGGCGAGCTGGACGGAACGCCGGAGGTGGAAAGTTTTGCCAGGAAGCTGGAAGCTGCCGTCATCGAGACCATCGAAGGCGGCGAGATGACCAAAGACCTCACCCTGCTCTGCGATCCGCCCGTTGATCACTACCTCACCACCGAAGGCTTCATCCACGCCGTCCGCGCTAAGTTCGATGCAAAAATGGCGTAGGGGGTATATTTTTCTGTCAGCAGATTAAGCAGATTTAGCGGATTGTATGCTTAAATCAATTGAAATCTGCTTAATCTACTAAATCCGCTGATAAAAGAGGTGAATATGGCACGACGAGCAATACGCGAATATGATGCAAAGCGCCTGTTGGCGCGCTATCTTCCCGATTATCTGCCGGGTTTTAGCTATCCCGGTAAAATTGTCCTGGTCGAAGTCGATACGGACTGGGACCGCCTGGCCGCCGAACATCCCTGGCTGCTCACCGATCGGCTGGTCGTTAAACCGGATCAATTGTTTGGCAAGCGCGGCAAGTACGGCCTGCTGGGGATTGATCTCGACTTTGCCGGAGCGAAAGCGTGGATTGCCGAGCGGATGCACAAAGAAGTGACCATCGGCAAAACCACGGACAAGCTCTCGGTTTTCATCATTGAACCGTTTGTTCCCCACGACCCACGCGACGAGATGTTCATTGCCATTCGCACCGAGCGTGAGCAAGACGTCATCTACTTCTCCCTGCAAGGCGGCATCGATATCGAAGAGAACTGGGCTTCGGTGGTGCAGATCGCCGTGCCGGTGTTGGGTAGCATCGAGGATGTGGATGTTGCCGGGCAGTTGCCCGATTTCGAGGGCAAGGCCGCTGTTGTGGCCTTCATCACGGCGCTCTATAAGTTTTTCGTTGACCTGGCCTTCACGTATTTGGAGATCAACCCCTTCGCTCTCGTCCACAACACTATTATCCCCCTTGACTTCGTGGGGCAAGTGGACGATACGGCGGCTTTCGAAGCCGGGCGCAAGTGGGGCGAGTTGCCCTTCCCGCCGGCCTTTGGGATGCACTCCACGCTGGAAGAGGCATACATCCGCAGTCTTGATGAGAAGGGCGGCTCCAGCCTGAAGCTGACGGTGCTCAACCCCCAGGGCCGCATCTGGCCGATGATCGCCGGCGGCGGCGCCAGCGTCATCTACGCGGACACCGTCACCGACCTGGGCTTCGCCGGGGAACTGGCCTGCTATGGCGAATATTCCGGCAACCCCACCACCGACGAGACCCGCGAATATGCCCGCACACTGCTCGATCTGATGACGCGCCGTCCTGATCCCCAGGGGCGGCCCAAATACCTGCTCATTGGCGGCGGGATCGCCAATTTCACCGACGTCGCCAAGACCTTCACCGGCATTGTCGACGCCCTGCGGGAGTACAAAGAGCGCTTGCGGGAGAATAACGTTCACATCTACGTGCGGCGCGGCGGCCCCAATTACCAGGAAGGGCTGGCGTTGATGCGCAAATTGGGCGAGGAACTCGGCGTGCCCATCGAGGTCTACGGACCGGAGACGCACATGACGCGCATTGTCACCATGGCGTTGACCCAAGACGGCCACCAGGAGGAAGTGAGGTAAGCTATGAGCAAGCCAGACTATCTACTTTTTGATCGTTCGACCACATCTATCATCTTCGGGATGCAGACGGCGGCTGTCCAGCGCATGTTGGACTTCGATTATCTCTGTCGTCGTCCGACGCCGTCGGTGGCGGCCATCGTCAACCCGACCGGGGAACCCGGCTTCCACCGGCCGTTCTTCGGTAGTCGTGAGGTGATGATCCCCATCTACACGACGCTCGCCGAGGCCGCCGCCGCCCATCCAGAAGCGGATGTCATGGTCAACTTTGCCAGCTTCCGTTCGGCGTTTGCCTCGACGATGGAAGCGCTGGCGCTGCCGACGATGCGCACCGTGGCCGTCATCGCCGAGGGTGTGCCGGAGCGCCAGGCGCGGATCATGGCGGCGAAGGCGCGTCAACTGGGCAAGGTCATCATCGGCCCGGCGACGGTGGGCGGGCTGGCCGCGGGCGCGTTCAAAATCGGCAACACCGGCGGCCCGCCCGATAACATCATCGAGGCCAAACTGCATCGTCCCGGCAGTGTGGGCTATGTCGGCAAGAGCGGCGGCCTGACCAACGAGACGTTCAACATCGTGGCGCGCAACGCCGACGGCATCTACGAAGGCATCGCCATCGGCGGCGACGCCTACCCCGGCTCGCGCCTGATCGATCACCTGCTGCGCTACGAGGCCAATCCCGCCATCAAGATGCTGGTTTGTCTGGGCGAGTTGGGCGGCGATGAAGAATACGCCATCGTGGATGCGCTCAAGGCAGGGCAGCTCACCAAGCCGCTGGTGATTTGGGTGACGGGCACCTGCGCCAAAGTTTTCCCCACGGGCGTGCAATTCGGACACGCGGGCGCGAAGGCCGGCGGCGCGGCGGAAACCGCCGATGCGAAAAACGCCGCGCTGCGGGAGGCGGGCGCCATTGTGCCGGATTCCTTCGACACCTTCGGCGACAAAATCCACGAGGTCTATGAAAAGCTGGTGGCGGAAGGGAAAATCACGCCCATCGAGGAGCCAACGCCCCCGCCCATGCCGATGGATTACGCCGTAGCCGTGCGCCAGGGATTGATCCGCAAGCCCACCAACTTTATCTCGACGATCTCCGATGATCGCGGCGAGGAGTTGACCTACAACAAAATCCCCATCACCGCAGTGATTGAGCGCGGCCTGGGCATTGGCGGTGTCATCGGACTGCTCTGGTTCAAGCGTGAGCTACCGGCGTATGCCCGGCAGTTCATCGAGCTAACGCTGGTGATTACGGCGGATCATGGTCCGGCGGTAGCGGCGGCGCACAATGCGATTGTGGCAGCCCGTGCCGGCAAGGACCTGATTTCCTCCCTGGTGAGCGGTCTGCTGACCGTCGGCCCGCGCTTCGGCGGCGCGATTGATGATGCTGCACGTACCTTCAAGCGCGCCTTCGACCAGGGTATGACGCCGCAGCAGTTCGTGGACGATATGAAGGCGCAAGGCGTGCTCATCCCCGGCATCGGTCACCGCGTCAAAAGTGTGCAGAACCCCGACATGCGCGTCACCATCATCAAGGAATTCGCCAAGAGCCACTTCACTGCGACGCCGTTGCTGGACTTCGCCCTGGATGTGGAAAAGATCACCACCAGCAAGCGCAACAATCTGATCCTCAACGTGGACGGCTGCATCGGCATCTGCCTGGTGGATATGTTGAGCAGTTGCGGCTTCACCTCTGCTGAAATCCACGACGTCGTCGAGATTGGCTACTTCAACGGCCTCTTCGTCCTGGGGCGCAGCATCGGCGTCATGGGCCACTACTTCGATCAAGTCCGGCTCAAGCAGCCGCTCTATCGCCATCCCTGGGATGATATTTTGTATTTGTAAGGTAGAGCGTAAAGCGCGAAAAATAGCCGGGCCGTCGGCTTTAGACCTGACAGGTCTTTCTGAGACCTGTCAGGTTTAACAACTCACCCTTTCTGGGGGATCCTTGATCAAGCGGGCTTATAAAAACCCCACGTGGTTCTGCACGGGATGGGATGCAGTTTTCGCTTGAAGACCTCTTCTTGCCAATAATCTATCCACTCTGCCTCTGAAACCTTTGTCATGTCATGGTGATATTCAAGGCAGATGTTTTTTATCCTCTGCAATTTGACTATGTCATGACTATAATATAATGTAACTATTCGGCCACCCTTGCCGGGTGGCGAATGGAACTTTGGGGATGGTGCATAATGGGTTGGCACTTCAGCTATAGGCGCTGGCCCTTTCATCCCACACTCCCTACAAAAATCCTCTTCCTCTGGGGGAAGGGAGGCAAGGGGGACGGGCTTATAGAAATACGCCTATCGCGTCATCCACGAGTCCTTTGCCTGCCCCAACCCACGCCCAACCTACTCTAGGGAATAAGTTGCTTTGTCAGGTTGACTAGCCTGAATAGATGCAATCATAGTATCAACACCGGCCCTCTATAACATTTACCGCCCTCCAGCCGTTACAGGAATAGGAACAAGTGATGAAGGTGTCCGACGAGCAATGGGTACATCAGGCACAGCGAGGAGATAAAACTGCCTTTGCAGAACTCTTTACCCGCTACGAGGGACGCATCTACGGCTACATTTACCGCATGGTGGGCGACCGTGCCTGGGCGGAGGACCTGACGCAAGAGACCTTCATCCAGGCCCACCAGCATCTGGGACGCCTGGGTCCGCCCTATGACTTCAAGTCGTGGGTCTATCGCATTGCCGGCAACATGGCGCTCGATGGTCTGCGCCGCTACCGTGACACGTTTCCCCTCCCCGACTGGGACGGCGGTGAAGCTGAGACGCCCGAACCTGCCGACCAGCGGCGCGAAGGGGATCCCGAGCAGCAGGCTCGCCTGAATGAGATACGCGCCGCCGTCTGGCGTACGCTCCACAAATTGCCAGATGCCTATCGTCAGATTCTTATCCTGCGCGAGCTGGACGGGCTGGCCTACGCAGAGATCGCCGTTGTGCTGGGCATCTCGCTCGACAACGTGCGGGTCACGCTCCACCGCGCTCGCTTGCAGTTCCGCGACCTCTATGGGATACAGGTGATGGCAGAAGAAGGGCGGCTGGCTTGCCAGGAGTTGGACGACTTGCTCTCCGCCTACGTGGACGGAGAATTGGACAATGCCAGCCGCAAGCGGGTTAAAGAGCATATCGCAACCTGCCAGGTCTGTCAGAAGAAGCAGCACGACCTGTTGACCGTTTCCAGCCTGTTAGCCTGCCTGACGCCTGTTTTTCCGCCTCCCACGCTGTACACGCGCTTCCACACGCGCCTGCAGCACCTGCCGTCTTCAGAGCCGCCCGCCCAGGCAACCCGGAGCCATGAGCCGGTCAAAGGGGCCTCCTCGCTGGGTAAGGGCAGTGGTTTTATGGGGCGCGGTCCTGTCTTCTGGCTTCTGATCTTTGGTGGGGGAGCCGTGATCTTGTTGGGCGGCGGCGTCCTCCTCCTTCTCCTCGTATCCATGTTCTTGCTGTCCCCATCCTTGAGTGGGTTCATGACACCCACTGTCATACCCTCACCCACGTCGGCTGCCTTACCGGCGATGCCGAGCAGCATTCCTACTTCTCTCCCAAGCGCCACGCCTGCATCGCCAACCGTCACCCCATTCCCCACCTCCACCAGCCCACCAACCATCCCCCCCACTCTTACTTCAACCCCTACCCCCACCCCTTACATCGCGTTCTGGGCCGACACCACGACCGTGCAGGCAGGGAATTGCACCACCCTGCACTGGGAGACTGCCAACATCCAGGCCGTCTTCTTCAACGGCGTGGGTACGCCGGGCATCGGCACGCATCAGACCTGTCCCTGTGCAAGCGAAATGCACACGCTCGATGTGCTGCTCCGCGACGGCAGTCACGACATCCGCACGGTCGCTATTCAGGTGAACGGCACCTGCGTCACGCCGACTTTCACGCCTTCGCCTACGTTCACCCCCACACCCGATACCCAAGGGCCGGTGGCGCCCTTCCCTGTTGCTCCGATCGACAACGTTACTCTCTCCTGCCGTTCCACGATGACCCTCACGTGGAATGCGGCGAGCGACCTCTCCGGTATTGCCGGCTACACTGTTCGCCTGGAAGAGCAGCAGGCCAGAGTATGGAAGGCGGTCGGCGAATGGGGCTTGATCAAGGAGACTCAATTCTCTGTCCCCGTCTCCTGTGGCCGGCGCTATCGCTGGGCCGTGCAGGCGCAGGATGATGCCGGCAACTGGAGTCTGTGGTCCACCTGGGCGCAGTTTGGCGTAGGGATAGACTGAAAGTGTAACAAAATTTCACTCAGACTCGTTCCAGAGAGCGAATGTGCATCATCTTGATGATCCCATGGAGGAGGAGGTGCTATGAAAGTCAGGAATCAATTTGCCATAGTCGCCGTTATTGTGTTGTTGCTGGTCACCCTGGCGTGCAAGTCGGTGGCCCCCCGCGCCGTCGCCACGACGCCGCAAGAAGCCGGAGGAACAGCTCCTGTCACGACGCTCCCCTCTGCTACTCTCGACGTCGCCACGACGCCGCAAGAAGCCGGAGGAGCAGCCACAGCCACGACGCCCCCCTCCGCCACCAATCCCCCCGCCACCGCCGTCCCCGCTGTCACTGCCGAGGGGGGCTGCACGCTCAACGCCGGCTGGGTCGCCGACGTGACCGTGCCGGATGACACCCAGTTCGCGCCCGGCAGCGCCTTCGTCAAGACCTGGCGCATACGCAACTCGGGCACCTGCACGTGGGAAGCCGGCAGTAAACTGCTCTTCGTCTCCGGCGACCCGTTGGGTGGTCCGGCTTCGGTAGATGTGCCCGCCGTGGCTCCCGGCGCCAACACCGACGTCAGCGTGAATTTTGTCACGCCCGGCGCCCCCGGCACCTACCGCTCCAACTGGCAAATGCAAAACCCGGAGGGCACGCGCTATGGCAGCCAGATCTATGTGCAGATCGTCGTGCCGGCCCCGCCCACGGTGACCCCTGTCCCGCCCACGGTGACGCCAACCGCCGTACCCACGGCAGTACCCACCCCTTTCGGCGGCGGCATCGGCAAGATCGCCTACGTCTCCTTCCGCGACGGCAACGCCGAGATCTATGTGATGAGCGATAACGACGCCGCACCGACGCGCCTGACGAACAACCCCGAGACTGACGATTGGCCCGATTGGTCGCCCGACGGCAAGCGCATCGCGTTTACACGCTACACGGGCGGCAAGCCCGACGTTTACGTGATGAACGCCGACGGCACGATGCAGACCAATGTTACCAGCAATCCGGCCTGGGATTCTGTCCCCGCCTGGTCGCCCGACGGCACGCGCATCGCCTTCGACTCCGACCGCACCGGCGGCGCGCAAATCTGGGTCATGAAGGCCGATGGCACAGGGCTGCTTCAGTTGACCAACACCCCGCAGCTCAACCACAGTCCCGACTGGTCGCCCGACGGCAACCGCATCACCTTCGAATCCGAGCGTGACGGCCAACGCGAGATTTACGTGATGAACGCGGACGGCACCGCGCCAACCCGCCTGACCTTCAGCGGCAACAACTATGGGCCGGAGTGGTCGCCAGGCGGTGATCGGATCGTGTTCAGTTCTTCCAACGGCCTCTGGTCGGTCAAGCCGGACGGCACGCAGTTGACCCAGTTGACGGTCAATGCCGGGCCACTGATCCTGGATATGCACCCGCATTGGTCGCCCGACGGCAGCCGGATCCTGTTCGACACCAAGCGCAGTGGCAACCAGGATCTGTACGTAATAAACGCCGATGGCACCGGGATGCAGCAACTCACGACCAACGCTGCAGCGGATTTAAATTCGACCTGGCGCTAAAATCAAGGAGAGTCAAATCAGTGAAATCCGTGTTATCCGTGGCAAAAACTACCGCGAATCCTTGCTAATTTTTTTTCAAGAAAGATTCGCGTAGATTAACGGTTTATTTTCAAGGGAATTTATCATGAAGGGAGCGGTTCACCAGCGGTGGAATGAAAACTTTTCACCACGAAGGGCACGCAGGACACAAAGAATTCGTGTTTTCTCTGTGAACTCTGGGTGCTCTGGGGCTATTTTTAGAGGAGGTAAGCAATGAAATCCCCACGTTTGTTTCTGGCTTGTATTGGCGGAATAGGACTGGTACTATTGCTGGCGTTCGCCCTGGAACACGCTGTTCAGGCGCAGGGCGGCGGGACGTGCGACCGCTATGTGGTCAACGACGGCAACAACAGCCCCACAAACAACTGCAGCGACCCCAATAACCCGTGTAAATCCATCCAGTACGCCCTGAAGTGGGCATCGGCCGGCGAGACGATCTGTGTGGCCGACCGGGATGACATCGCCGGGCCCTCCGCCTTTTATGGGCCCATCGTCGTCACCAAGACAGTCACGTTGGATGGCGCGTGGCAGGCTCATCCCAACCCTGTGGGAACAGATTGGGTCTGGGCCCCCACCGCCTGTAACCCGGAGAACGTGATTCTGGACGGGAACGGGACCTCACGGGTCATCAGCATCACCAAGTCCAGTCCCACGATTGACTGTTTCACCATCAGCGGCGGCAATGCGGGCGGCGCGGCGGACGACTCCAACCACGGCGGCGGCATCGCCGCGCGGAATGCGGCCCCCCTCATCGTCAATAACATCATCACCGGCAACTACGGCTGCATGATGGCAGTCTGCACCGGCTATGGGCGCGGCGGGGGCATCTACCTGGTCAACGCTCCGGCCACTGCCGTCATCAGCAACAACTTGATCGCCAACAACGTGGCCGACGACGCCACCTGGGGGCAGGGAGGCGGCATCTACCTGGAGAATGCTTCTCCCCAGGTGCTCTCCAATACCCTCCAGACCAACCGCGCCGGTCACTCGGCGGGCAACGGCGGCGGGATCGCCGTGATCGGCGGCAGCCCTGTCCTTGCCGACAATCGCCTCCTGCGCAACATCGCCGGGCAGGGCGTGATGGCCCACGGCGGCGGCATCTTCGTAGACTCGGACACGGCGGTGACGATAGAGCGCAACCTGATCCAGGGCAATGTCGCGCTCAAGGGTACGGCCGATCCGGGACTCTTCAGCCGCGGCGGCGGCATTTTCTTCGACGGCCCGCTGGCCGTCATCCGCGACAACCGGGTCTATGGCAACGTCGCCGCCTTGCTGGACCAACGCGGCCTGGGTGGGGGGATGTATCTGCACGACCTATCTGCCGCAGCGGAGGTGAGCGGGAACGTGGTGGCCGAGGATAACCGCGCCAGTTACGTCGCTGACGGCAACGGCGGCGGCCTCTATCTGGACGACTGCTACGCCACGGTGACGGAGAATCGGGTGTTCGATAATATCGCCGCGTCCGATACCCCCGGCTACGGCGGCGGCTTCTACGTCAACGGCGGGGGCGGGTTGATTCAGAGCAACGTGATCACCGGCAACATGGCCGTGCTGGGCGCGGTGGGCGGCTGGGGCTGGGGCGGCGGGATGGCGATCTCGAGGAGCGTGGTCCTGGTCCAGGATAACCGTGTGGCTCAGAACGTCGCCATCGCCGCTCCTGATGGTCGAGGCGCAGGAGGCGGGGTCTATGTCTGGGGAGGCACGCCCCGCTTCGTCGGCAACGAGGTCCTCAGCAACACCACCAGTTACGGGGACACAGGTTTCGGCGGCGGCTTTGCGCTCTCGGGCGCCAGCTCGTGGCTGGAGGGCAACACCATCCTGGATAATCAGACCAGCGACGCCACAACTGGCGGCGGTGGGGGTGTGGATGTGGCTTCGTGTTCCACCTTCACGCTGACCAACAACATCATCGCGCGCAATGCGGTCAGCGCCACCGGCAGCGGCGTGGCGATTGTCAACAGTGGGCTCATCAGAGGGCGAATGGCGCACAACACCCTCGTCGCCAACCTGAGCGGCGATGGGGTCGGAGTGTATGTCGGTGGCAACAGCAAGGTGCTTCTGTACAACAACATCATCGTTAGTCAGACGGTGGGCATCACCTATGCCACCGAAGCCATGCCGCTTACCGGCATGGTTACTGCCGATTACACGTTGTTCGAGGGCAACGGGATCAACTACGGCCCGGGGGTTACCAGCACGAACGAAGTGTCCGGCCCGGCGGGGCTGTCGCCCACCTATCATCTCCAGTTCGGCTCCAACGCCGTTGACCACGCCACGCCGCTGGCCTGGGTGACCACCGACGTGGACGGCGACCTGCGGCCTATCGGCCCGCTGCCCGACATCGGCGCGGACGAGCGGTGGATGTACTACGTTTACTTGCCGCTGGTGCTGCGGAATTAATGTGTGATGGACCAAGCTGCACTTTGTTGTAGCCGCGGTAGATTTTGTTGATTTAATGAAGCACACCGGAAGTTGCCGTTGAATTGGCGGTGCCATTGATTATCGGCACTATCAGGCACTTTCCTGAGATGCAATGTCACGGTGCAACGCTCTTTTCACCGCCGGAGTTTTTGACCCGGTGGGCGACGCACGGCGTAGCGGGGGCGGGGCGCAGTTGACAAAAGCACGCGCAGGATGGTGTAAAAACGCCGTCCCCGCATAGGGGACGGCGTTTTGTCTGGCATCGCTGGTATTACGCACTGCGCAGTGTGGCGTTGAGCTGCTTCTGCACCAGCTTGATAATGCGCTCACGGAGTTTGGCGACGTCGCGCTCGTCCAACGGTTTGCCCGGCGATTGGTATGTGAGCGCGAAGGCCAGGCTTTTGTGGCCTTTCCCGGCCTGTTCCCCACGGTAAACGTCGAAGAGCAGTGCCTGCGTGACCAGCGGTCGACCTGCCTCCAGGATAGTGCGTTGTACTTCGGCGGCAGGGACGCTTTCATCCACCACGAGGGCCAAATCCTCATACACCGGCGGATAGTTGGAGATGGTGCCGATCTTTTTCTCGGCGTCGGCCTGGCGCGCGACATCGAGCAAGACATCCAGGTCCCATTCCAGCATCACGATGGGCTGTTCCGGCATGTCAAAAGCCTCGCGGACCAAGGGGTGCAGTTCTCCGACAACGCCGAGTGCGCGGTCGTGGACCGTCACCGTGGCGCAGCGTCCCGGATGGAATGATGGATGTTGACCTTTGCTCCACCTGGCCTTATCCTCCAATGCCAGGGTGCGCAGGAGGGCGTCCGCGATGCCTTTGAGATCGAAATAATCCATCATCTCACGGTCCGTTGGCGCATACCAGCGTCCCTGGCGTGGGCCGGTGAGCAGAACACACAGCCGGCGCGGTTCGTCTACGCCGGTATCGGGCGCGTCAGCATCCGGTTCACGCATTTTGTAGTAGATATGTCCTACTTCGAAAATAGCGATGCGCTCCAGGAAGCGTAGATTGTTCCATGCGGTATGCAGCGCTCCTGGCAGCAGTGTGCGCCGCATCTGTGAGCGCTCCGGTGAGAGATAATTTTTCAACAGGACACGCTCTCCCGGCCATTCGAGCGTTGCCTGTGGAGCAGGGTGCAGGCGCGCTTCGTCATCGGGATCGATCAGCGAGTAGGTAATGACTTCATCCAGACCTAAGCTGACGAGGATATCGCGGATGTGATCTTCCTCTTCCAGCGCCAGGGCGCGGCGCAAGGGGGGCAGTTCTTCCTCAATGAGCGTGATGGGAAACCTATCGTAGCCCCAGACGCGCCCGATCTCTTCCGTCAAGTCCACCGGCATGCTGACATCCAGGCGATAGGAGGGCACGCTCACACGCCAGAGGTTGTCTGGCACCTCTTTCCCCTGCCGGGGAAGCGCGTCCGTCACTTCGACGTGGAATTCGAGCGCGGTCAGGATGCGCCGTTGTTCCTCCGGCGGGATGGCGACACCCAGAACGCGGTCGGCAAGCGCCGGGCTGTAGGGGATGATGCGCGGCTCCGGCTTGCCGGGGTAGAGATCGCCGACGACTGTATCCACACGCGCCCCGGCAAGTTCCACCATCAACTCGGCGGCGCGGGCGGCGGCGACCAGGGCCAGTTCCGAATCTACGCGCTTGCCGAAGCGCATCCCGGCTTCGGTGGAGAGCTTGAGCGCCTGGGTTGTGCGGCGAATGTTGATGAAGTTGAAGTTCGCGGCTTCCAGCAAGATGTCCTGCGTATCCGCGGCGATTTCACTGTCGAGGCCGCCCATCACTCCGCCGATGCCCACCGGACCGCCGCCGTCGGTGATGAGCAACGTGTCGTGGTCACAGGTGCGCACTTCGCCGTCGAGGGTCGTCATTGGCTCGCCGTCGGCGGCGCGACGCACGATGATGGCGGGGCGCTTCTCGCCCGGACGCGGGCGGATTCTGGCATAGTCAAAGGCATGGAGCGGCTGACCTAACTCCAACATCACGTAGTTGGTGATGTCCACGATGTTGTTGATAGGGCGCATCCCGGCGCGGTTCAGGCGCATCTGCATCCACAACGGCGCGGGGCCGATCTGCGCGCCGCGGATCAGCGTTGCGGTATAGCGTGGGCAGAGGTCGGGAGCTGCAATTTCGAGGCTGACGAAGTCGGGTTGTTCCCGCACGGTCAGGCCAAGCCGCTGCACGGCCTCGAGGGGGGTACGCCGGATGGGGCGGCGGAAAATGGCCGCCATCTCACGGGCGATGCCGTAGACCGATTGCAGATGACCAAACGGTCCCTTGATCTCGAAATCGAGAACATAGTCGCCCAGGACCTCGACCAGCGGCAGTCCAACGGGCGTGTCGTCGGGCAAGTAGATGATGTCCGTCTGTTCTGCGGCCAGGCCGAGTTCTTTCTCGGAACACACCATGGCCCGCGAGGGAACGCCACGGATTTTGGTGGGTTTGAGTTTGGTCTTCGTCCAACCCTCTTTGTGACCGTCGTACAGCGTCGCGCCTTCCCAGGCGAAGGCTACCTTGAGATGCAGGCCGGTTTCGCCCTGGCGCTGGTACAAACTCGGCGCGCCTGTCACGACGGTCTCTGTTTGGCGTCCGCCGTAGTTGACTTCGGCCAGTACCAGGCGGTCCGCGTCGGGATGGGGATGTACGGCCAGCACTTCAGCCGTCAGAATTTTGTTCGGGTCCCAGGGCAGTTCGGCCTCCGGGTAGCCAATGGCCTCCATGGCCTCAACTTCCAAACCGGCCATGTCCAACCGCGAACGCAGATCGTTTATCGGTATGTCTTTGACGTCGACATAATCGTTTAGCCAGGATAAGGGTATATGCATGGTTCACCTCTCAAAACTGCTGCAAGAACCGCAAATCGTTGCCATAGAAATAGCGAATATCATTGACGTTATATTTGAGCATGGCGGGGCGCTCGACGCCGGGGCCGAAGGCGAAGCCGCTCCACTCATGGGGGTCGTAGCCGCCGTTTTTGAGCACGACAGGATGCACCATCCCTGCGCCGGCGATTTCCAGCCAGCCGGTGTATTTGCAAACCCGGCAGCCTTTTCCGCCGCAGAGGATGCAGTCCATATCCACCTCGATGCTTGGCTCCGTGAAGGGGAAGTACGAACTGCGCACGCGCATTTTGTGTCCCGGTCCGTAAAACATGGTGGTGAACTGGGTCAGGGTGCCGATGAGGTCGGTCATGGTGATGCTTTTGCCCACAGCCAGCCCTTCCACCTGGTAGAACTGATGCTCACTACGGGCCGTGATCTGCTCGTAGCGGTAGCATTTTCCCGGCAAGATGACGCGGATCGGCTCAGGATAGCGCTCGCGCATGACCCGTATCTGCCCCGGCGAGGTATGGGTGCGCAGAAGCAGCCGCGTAGGACTGTCGCGGACCTGCTGTTGTACCCAGAAGGTGTCCCACATGTCGCGGGCGGGATGGTACTCCGGGATGTTGAGCAGATCGAAGTTGTAACTTTCCAGCTCCACGTCCGGCGCCTCGTAGACTTCGAAGCCCATGCGCCCGAAGATGCTGTAGATTTTCCGCAGCGTTTGGGTAGTGAGGTGCAGATGTCCCGGTGTCATCGGGCGGCCCGGCAATGTCACGTCGATGGCGCCGGCTTCCAGCTCGCGGGTCAATTCGGCGTGTTTGACAAGCTCGGCGCGGGCGGTGTAGGCAGCTTCGAGCGCCTGTTTGATCTCGTTGACGCGCTTGCCAAATGCAGGGCGCTCTTCTGCGGGCAGTTGCCCGACGGAGCGCACTTGGAGGGTGATGGTTCCTTTGCGTCCCAGGGTCTCGGCATACCAGGCTTCCAACGCTGCCGCGTCTTCTGTGGCCTCCAAAGCGGATTGCGCTGCCTGGTAGACATGTTCGAGTTCTTCAAATAGATTCATGATCTCCTCCCCCCTTGAAAATAGCTACAGAGCACACAGAGTTCATCGAGAAAAACACCAGTTCTCTGGGACTTTGCGTGGTGATGGAAAAATGGTTTTAGTTTTTGCCACGGATGACACGGATTGCACTGATTTTTTATACTTGGCGTGTCAATCCGTGGCCGGTTTCTTATTTCGACCTCACGAAATCCTGAAGAACCATTCTTATGAAAAACGCTCCCGTCCCTTGCCAGGACGGGAGCGTATGACTCCCGCGGTACCACCTCGCTTGACCCACAAATGCAGGCCCTCTTTTCTCCACGGCCCCCTGGGCGATGGATAGCCTTGATAACGCCAGGCCTGCGGAGCCGCCTAATGGGCATAGCCGTTCAGCGGTCGGCTCAGGGGTGAACTTCGGTAGGGTTGCACTGAGCTGCGCTTGCAGTCTATGACGCCGCTTCCCTGACAGTGGCTCCCGACTTACTTTTCCCCGTCACAGCCTTTCTTTTATGGGTGATATTATCACCAGGAGCGGCAAATTGTCAAGCGCGCTGAGCGCTCGGGGTAGCGTGCAAATGATGGGGAATGGGGAAGTGCTTGGGCCGGTCTCCCACCGCGTCCATCCACGCCTGGCCCGGCGGTGGCTCGGTAGCCATTCAAGGACCATTTCCAGATGGCTATCGACTCTTTTTTCATCCTCTGTCGTATACCCCTAATTCTCGGCCATACCGATACGCTCGGCCATGGTGCGCAGTTGAATGAAACTAACCGGTTTGAGCAGTGTCAGATCGGCCTCACTGTCAAGCATGTTTGCCATGGCCGCGTCGGCGGTGACAACCAGAACGCGCGTTTTCTCCAGTCGTGGGTCGGCGCGGATCTGGTTCAGAAGCTGATTGCCATCGACATGGGGCAGGTTAAGGTCCAAAATAACCACATCGGGACAGACTTTGGTGAGCCGTTGTTGAGCCATGAGGCCATCATAAATAATTTCGGTTTGAAAGCCACTGGCCTTGAGCGCTTCAGAGAAAATCGTTGCCAAATCTTCTTCGTCTTCGATGACCAAACCAAATTTCTCGTTCATCCAACACCTCCTGCTTTATGCTGGGTGTTTGTTATCTTTTGAGGAGGGACAATGGGAATCTTGACCGTGAACGTGCTGCCAACTCCGATCTCACTGGTGACACTGACGCTTCCGCCCATCAGTGTCGCCAACTGTTTGACAATGGAAAGTCCCAATCCGAAACCGGCGTGTTCCCGCGTGGCCGAATTATCGGCCTGCTGGAAAGGTTCAAAGATCAGGGTTTGAATTTCTTTCGTAATGCCTGGCCCGGTATCCGTGACGTCGATGGCCCAGTATTCTTCATCGGGACGATAAAAGTGGACGTCAATGCCGCCTTGCTGGGTAAATTTCAGTGCGTTGTTGATGAGGTTGACGAGAATCTGGTGGATGCGTTTACGGTCACCTTGTAAAGTAGCGGGGACGGCGGGAGAAATATGCACGTTGAGATACAGCTTTTTCGATTCTACCAGCACGCGCATGGTAGATTCCATATCATTGACCAGGTCTTGCAAGACGAAGGGTTCCATGATCAGAGGAAACCGTCCGGCTTCTATCTGTGCCTGATCCAACAAATCGTTGACGAGACTGAGGAGGCGTTCGGCGTTGGCGATGACGCGGTTCAGGGCATTGGATTGCCGGGGAGATATCGGGCCATAGACTTCCGTTTGGAGCATTTCGACGAATCCCTGGATGGCATTGAGGGGTGTACGCAGTTCATGGGAAACGATGGAGAGAAAGCGCGATTTGAACCGGTCGAGTTCCTGGAGTTTCTCGTAAGCGAGGGTCAGTTCTGCGTTGGCCTTTTGCAATTCTTGGGTACGCTCGCGCACACGGTTTTCCAATTCCGCATTGAGGGCACGCAGGTCGGCGAGGGCGTTTTCCAGGCTGCGGGCAGAGAGCCAGGCAACGAAGGCAACGGTGAAGAAGCCGAGGATGGTAGGGATGGGCGGCGCTCCTTGGGCGTAATCCGGCAAATTGAACATCGCTACGATGGTAATGGCCAGACCACAAATCCCCGCAGCTATAAAACTGGCCCAGGGACGGATGATAACACTAGCCATGAGAATGGGAATGGTGAAAAGGAAGAGCGAACGGCCTTCTACGACCTGGCGAGGGTCGTCTACTAAAGCAAGGATAGCCGTTAACAGCAGTAAAAATAGTGTACTGGCAATCCATCCTGATCCGTAACGATTGATTAGATAAATCAGTAAAAAACTCACCAATCCGGTGATAATCGCCAAGTAGATGTTTGTTACTTTCCCTTGATAGCCCAAGATATGGATAAGGGAAACACCAATTAATGCAGCCAACACTAAGAAGGTCATCCCCGCCAATATTATATTGAGAAGCTTGCGTCGACGAGCATCTTCTGGATCAACTGAAGGCACGGTTAACAATCTATTCAAACGTTTGAGTTTCATGGTCACTCTAAGTTTACCATAAGTAAGGCACTCAGAATTGCTGAGCGCACGACCAGAATCGGGGAGTACAGACACTTGCCAATCCAGAGGGGAGGATAAGGTGGCTCGCTATGTTGTATCAGCCATTCAGATCCTCTATGCAAGGCCTCTAAGGGTACCTTGTGCCCATGACATTGATGAACGGCCAGGGCCTGAAGGCAATAAGCGGTTTCCTCCGCCGTTGGCATATAATATCCCCACGAACCATCTCGGTTTTGCGTTTTCAGAATCCATTCAAAGGCATTTGTGACAATATCATCTACATAACTGGAACAACTTATAATAGCGTGGGAGGTAGCATAATAAGGTGATGCATGCCATTTATCAAACCAAAATGTGTGGTCAGTACGAACTCCTGCGAGAAAGTTCAAAACTTTCTGAACTAATGAATGGGTCTTCTCAAACCCTGCACATCTTAGGGCTCCAAGCACATGAATATTCGCACTGACTGAAGGATTAGACTCGAAATCATAACAACGAAAATAAAAAGGTTGTTCGTATCGTAAAACAGCCTCTAGATCCACCGAAATTCCAAAGCTGGATAATACATCATATACTAAACTTGTTACATCACTATCTTTAGATCCATAATTTGCCGCAAAACCGATCCCTTTCCCCGTCGTCCAGTCTTTCTTCAAGAAGTCAAGATGCGGATGACACATTTGCAAAATTTCATCACTTATCGACTCTGTTAACTTCAAATTCCACAATACCCACGCCTGTTCGAAAACATCGATGGGCGATACATTAGGGGCGGTGCCATCAGCCGCCACGGCGTGCAGGTAGGCCAGCGCATGCGGGTCGTATGGGCGCACATATAAAGTAAAGTAGGCGGTCGCCGAAGGGCTGTAGCTAATAGAGCCATTCTGCTCTTGTAAATGTTCTACATCCAATAAACCTTTGCCATCATTCCCGGCCATCTCGGCCGAAAATGCCATGGTCACCGAACGGTTGATCATCCCATGAGGGAGCAACGCCAGTTTGGCCGAGCGGAGCGGTGCCAGAGACTTTAAGGCCTCAATTTCTTCACGATGAAGTACTCCCAGTGTTCTCGTCTCTTGAAACAAGGTGGGGGCAATCAGCTCAAAGCCAATCGTTTCCCCGGCCCGATCGGCGGGTAGCCGGGAGGTCATAACTTCCAGAGCTGCCTCTGCCCGCTGTAGACGGTCACGGTCGCCGGGGCGCGCGCGCCGCCCCAGGGCATTGATAGCCGCCAGCGTGCAAATAACCCGGTCGTGATAATAACAGGGCTGTTCCGCACCCCAGGAACCATCTGGGAGCTGATGCTCGCGCAGCCATTCCAGTGCCAATTCTCCAATCGGTTCACCGATTTCTGCCAGACGCGCGACCCACGCTGTATCGTAGGCCGTGGTCATCATCTTTCCCGGTCCGGCTTCCTTCAACAATTCGATCCATGCGGCGTTCAAATCCATAGAGAATTACCTGCCTGTGTATTGAGAGATCAGCATATCCGTGAGTTGCACCTGCGGCAGTGGATACCAAACCCCTCTTGGATGTCGGGTTCCGATCCCCAGAGTATTTTCCATATTGGCCTCATAAAACTCACGCATGGCTGCCCAATCCGCTTCGGTCATTTCGGCGTAGCTGTTTTCGTCATGGGGACGCATGTAGATGTGGTCATACAAAATGGTGCGCACCTGTCGTGCACTCATGTACAGGGAAGGCGCTACGGTGAAGTACAAATCCTCGTTGCCGGTTGCTACCAGCGGCATATCGAAGGCGGCGAATTTGTCAAATCCAATGAAGAAGTCCACCGGCGCGACGTACTCTCCATAGTACGTCGCGATCATTTCACGCTTGGTGGGCAAACGACCGTACTGCTGGTGAAAACGCACGCCGATGGCGGCGATGGTTTCCGCGGCATCGTGCGCACACACGCCAAAGAAAAGCCGGTACCGCGAGTGCGCAGCCGTGCGTCGCTCTAGGGTGGCGCAGTCATCGATGACCCCGGCGTAAGGCGTCGGCTCCAGATAGCGCCGATAATCGCCGTATACGCGCACCCGCACATCATAGGCATCGTAAAAATCCAGGAAATCTTGTCCTCGTGCAAACCACGATAACCCATCGCGGATCAGGTCACTGTATCCCTCCCCGCGCGTCAGGATGTCGGGACCGAAAACGGGGGTGAGCAGGGTATCGACGCCGTGATCGAAGAATAGTTGATAAAGCTCCACATGGCGACGTCCGGCGATGTTCAGATAGGCGGTGACAAAATCCTCCGCTACGGCTTGGGGATGTTCCAACCTCAACCACCGCCGCGTCCCGTTGATCGGAAACACACCTACCTGCGGGCCGGCCTCGCGCACCAGGCGCGCGACCTCTGCAGTGGGCAAATTCAGAAAGGTCTCAAGCTGCATCTTCACGCTCCTGTCAGACGTCGCGCCGGTGCAGCGCACCACAAACGGACCACAAGTACAGCATATAACATCAAAATCGTCACCATGATCAATGGGAAATAAATTGCCGGATCGGTAGCCACGTAAGGACCGGGTAAAATGATATCCATACCTCCAAAAACAAGACTCCCCACCCGCCACGGATCAAGTAAAGCATAGGGTAAGAACGCAACATGCAACCATGTTTTGGTAGATCGCTGCCGGGTTGTTCCCAGGAGATAGGGATAAAGCGCGATGCCCAGGGATAGTTCCCAAACCATATCCAACCAGATAAAGACCCCCAAGTATAAGGCAAATGCAAAATCAAGCCCCAATTGTGCTTTTTCGTAGCCGGGGCTATTGGCCGGATGCAGCAGATGACGCAAACACGTCACACCAAGCGGGATTAAAAGCAATATTTTGATCCCTGTCGCCAGTTGCAGAGTTTCCTTCGATACGCCAAGCCAGTAGACAATAATTTGTTTTATCGAGTGATTATATCCCAAAAATGCTTTTTCCGGCCCGCGCCATGGAAAGTCTCGACTGAGCCGTTCGAGAAACGCCACATACTCACGATATTGCTCCAGACCATACGCCGGCCCAACCATCAATATCGTTACACCGGATATGACAATATAGACGACTGCGGCTAACGTCAGCAATTTGAAGAAAAAACGCCTTCGTCCAAGCAATAAAGGAACAGCGATAGCAAATATCCAATGGGGTTTGATTTGCAGGATGATCGACAACCAGAACAATGACCATCCCAGGTGTTCGGTTAAGACGGCCTCGATAAAAAAGGTGGCGAACAAAGCCATGATGATATAGATGTTGAGGTAACTCAAGTCGGTCCAAAACGACGAGAAGAGTAACCAGAGGGGGAGCGTCCAGGCTAACATCGTCGCTACATGGTCGAGTTCAAAGCGACGGAAAATCCGCCCCCATCTGCTGTAGAGTATTCCATAAGCAATGATGTGCAACAAGGTATGAACAATTGAAGCACCGACTGGCGACAACCACAAAAAAGGCATAAACGCTAAAGCGAATGATGGCGCATAAGGGTAGTGATCCTCAAGTCTTGCCAGCGACCCGTGCAAATAGAGGTCCTGTCTAGCAGATAAGTGTTTTGCCGCGTTCAGGTAAATTTGTAGATCGGCCGGCACGACAGGCCCCTCCACATCGACCCACTCCGGCACACCGCCCATAACCTTCGCTTCGGGAAACAGCATCACTGCCAGGACTACTCCTTGTACCACCAACCGCAACACAGTATAAACTATGGTCGCCGTCAACAGCACGCGATACGTCTTGGAGTTTTGCCAGAGTTGCTTGATTGTGGATACCATACTTACGCGAGTAACAACAGATAACTATAGTCAATGGCGCTAATGACCAGCGTCATAAACAGGGCCAGCCCTGCGGCATTCATCAGTGCAGTCCTGAGCGGCTTGTCCTTCTGCTGCCGCAGTCCGCTCATGAGCAAGGCGCCGACAAGACCCAACGCCAGACCGTGTAAGACGATGCCGATCCAGGGAGCGCCGTTCGCCGCCATGCCCTGCGCCAGCGCGAGTCCCACACCTGCCAATCCGCCACATAGCGCATCGGTCTTCCAATGGCTCCAGCGACTTTCTGCGTTGAGATAAGCGGCAAAAAGCACCTGCAATCCCCCAAAGGCCACGATGTTCACCAACGTGACCGACCACGGTTCGTGATATCCACTGATGAACGGCTCGGTGAAGCGAATCAGCAGTGACCCCACGACGGCGCTGACAGCGCTACACACGATGGCATCGCGGCGACGGCCTCGCGCCCACAACCACAGCGCTGCCGTAAACAGAACCAACACGGGCACATTCTGCATGAATTCCCAGAAGATAGCGTTGATGAACGACATCTCACTCCCCGTGTAAAACGTTGACGATGGACACTCGTGCCGCCCGTTTCCCCGGCAGATAACTTCCGGCGACACTGACCACGATCATCAGCAGAGGCAACACCAGCGTGTAGACCATGTTCAGCGGCATCTCCACCGCGCCAAACCCATACGTTTTGGACAACACCGCCAGTAAGTTTTTCGTCAACCACCAGCCTGACGGAAGCCCGAGTAGCGCTGCCCAAAATCCCAGAAACCCGGCCGTCGTGTTTACCATCATGATGACTTGGGAAGGCGTAAAACCTAGCGCTTTCAGAACCCCAATCGTGTGTAACTTTTCCTGTACCGCCATCAATGACGTATTGAACACACTAACCAATGCTATACCAATTAGAATACTGGATAATGCAAAAAGTGCAAGTTGCAAGTAAACCACCACCCCTGGAATGGCCTGTCCCGCCAGAGTCAAATTCAGATCGGACTCCGGCTTCGGCTCAAGATAGTGTTTCAGCGCGCCGACGTCCGCATCCGGCGTGAGTTTCAGGTAGTAAATCGCCGGTTTTGCCCCTTGAACCAGCCGTGAAAGGGTGGAAAAGTTCACGATCAACATCTGCCCGGTGTTGACCGGCTCGGTATATGCGCCGACGATGCGCCAGGTGACAGGCCGGTGACGCCAGCCGTCCAAAGCCACCGTAATCTCATCTCCCACACTCAATCCTAACCAATCCAGCAGCCCCTGCCCGGCCAGCGCTTCGGCGGTGCCGGGACGCAATATCCGCCCGGCAAGGATGCGGAATGGAAAGCCCGCCACATCTCCATCCACGGCTCGCACCTGAAAGGTTTCACCGGTCAGCGTTTCGACATCGACGCGGTACTCACCGTAGAAAGCCTCGACGCCCGGCGCGTGCGCCAGGAGGTGTTGCACCTTGCTATCGCTGGTCACGCCACGGGTGACGACGGCATCGTAAACGATGCCCAACAGGTGGGGATGCGCTTTGTAGGTTTCGAGCGTCTCGTTCAGCGTCAGCCCAAAGACGATGCCGACCACGCCAAGTAGCAAATTCAGCCCCGTGCTCAACGAGCGGAACGGTTTGGCGAAAACGTCGCTCAATCCCAGGACAAAGGGGATGGGGAAACCTAGATGCGTCGCCAGCCTGGGTAGCCAGAACTCCTTTTGAGCGGGCGCTTCGGCGCCGGTCGCCATCGCTTTGACGATGTTGGCTTTGGCCGCCCGCCGCGCCGAGCGCCACGTCGCCACAACGATGAGCGCCGGCACACTGCTCAGCACCGCCACGATGATCCAGGGGTTCAGCGGCGGTTGGAACGTCGTGCTCAGCGATGAGGCGATGTTCTTCAGTGGCAAGGGGGAAAGGAGGATGCCCAAGGCCAGCCCTAGCGGGCAACCCACCCATCCCAAGACTAAATACTGCCCGATGTAGAGCCACAGAATCTGCGCCTGCGTGAAGCCTACGGCTTTGAGGATGCCCACCTGGCGAAACTGCGACAAGACGAACGCGCTGATGCTGCTGACGATGACCAGCACCGTCGCCAGGATCGCAAAGAGGCTGAACGCCCCCAGCAGGATGAAATTAAGCCGCGCGCCGAAATTCGCCGAGTTCTTGACGTCCCGCCAATCCGTATGGGTGCGCACCGCATCCGTTGGAAGCAGCGCCTCGATCCGCGCCAGGGCTTCGTCCACGGCCTCCGGGTCCGCCAACCGCACACCCAGAGACCATTCCCAGCTTGCTTCGTCGGGGAACAACTCCTGAAAGAGGTCCTCGCTGACGTAGAGATAGGGCGGTTGGGTGTTGCGATAGGTATCCCATGTGGGATTGTACGCCAACCCGATGACCGGCAGCGCCACTTTCCTACCATCTTGCCGGGTGACGCTCACCGTTTCCCCCACCGTTAAGCCGTACAAGTCGGATAAGTCACGGCTGGACAGCACCTCGGTTTGATGGGGCAGCAGGTACCGTCCCTCCTGAACCAGCAGGCGATTCACCGGCGGTGGTTGAATTGGCGTGCGTCTGATGCTGACCCAGACCCGCGTGTCGCCAATCCGCACCCGGCTCGTCACGCTGTATTGGACACCGGTGCTCTCTGTGACTTCTGGCAGAGCTTCGATCCGCTTGATGTCGTGGCGTCCGACCATGTCACGGTCGAAGTAGAGCCACAGATGGGCGCCGTTCAGTTCGGCGAAGGAGCGATCGTAGGGCGCACTGAGATTGAGCAATGTCGCCAGCGCCAGGGTCAGCAGCATCGTCGCCGAGACAATCGTGGTCAGCGTCAGAAGGGAGATGAATGGCCTCCCGGCGACGTCCGCTTTGATCTTCTGCCACACTGCCAACATCTGAGACTACGTCCCCGTTAACGCGGCCAGGGATTGTGCGATTTGCTGTACGTCACTGCCCGGCATTTCCGCCGCCAGACGTCCGTCGCGGATGAAGATGACGTGTTGGGCTTGGGCGGCGGCGGCTGGATCGTGTGTCACCATCAAAATCGTCTGCCCCTGGGCGTTGAATTCCCGCAAAATGCGCAACACCTCTTGCCCGCTCGCGCTATCCAGATTGCCCGTCGGCTCATCGGCCAGCAACAGCATGGGATGGTTGATCAGCGCCCGCGCGATGGCCACGCGCTGTTGTTGTCCGCCTGACAATTCCCACGGATGCTTGTTCGCCTGATCCACAATGCCCAGGCTTTCCAGCAAAGCGTCGGCCCGCCGACGCACGACCTTGCGCTCCCGCCCGCTCTGCAACAGAGCCGGCAGCTCGATGTTGGCTCGAACTGTCAAATTGTCAATCAGGTTGAAGAACTGGAAGATAAAACCGATATGCGCGCGGCGAAATTTCGCCAGCGCCGTCTCATCCATCTGGCTGAGGATGACGCCGTGGACTTCAACCCGTCCGGCCGTAGGACGATCCAGGCCGCCCAGCAGATGCAGTAGCGTGGACTTGCCACTGCCCGACGGTCCCATCACCGCTACGAAATCGCCGGCGGCTATATCCAGGGAGACGCCGTGCAACGCTGTAAAGATGACGGCGCCGGTCTTGTAGACCTTTTCCACGTCCATGACTTTGACCAGTGTGGTCATGCCATTGTATAACCCGTCCGCACAAAGTATGTTTTGAATCCGGCGATGCGTAAGAAGCGCTCGAACGGCGCCTCCGCCGTCGTCTGCAACAGCGCCCGCCGGCATCCCGCGGCGCAGACGTCGGCGTAGATCCTGGCTATCAGACCGCTGAGCACCTTCAGCCCGCGCCGGCTGGCAATCACACCCGCACTGCCGACGATGGCCAGGTCCTGATAACAAATGAGCGTGCAGACCCCCAAGGGTTGCTCCTCGAACGTCGCCACGTAGTGAAACATCCCCGGCAGGCCAATCGAAGGCGTCAGCACCTCGGCCATCGGCCCGGTGTACTCTTCCGGCATCCCAAAGGCTTTCAAGAAAACCCTGGCAAACGTCATGGCTTCGCTTTGGTCGATGCTATGGACTTCCACCCTGGCGGACGGAGCCGACCGCACCAAATCTTCCAATTTCTCCAAAACCATCCAGGCTTCCTGTTCTTTTTGACGAATGAAGCCTTGCGCCGTCAACAACTCCGGCAAATTCACCGGCGTGCAGGCCGGGGAAACGAAGACCGTCGGCGGCAGTTCCCTGGTTGTGAAGTGCTCTACCACTGCGGCGATCAAGGCGGGCGCCGTCTCCCGCGTCGCCCGCAACAAGCAGGCGTGATTGGCGTCCGGCGTGGGGAAGACCTGGCTGCTGGTGATGATCACGTCATCCCGCAGGATCAAATCGACGCCTGGCGTCACGGCCACCATTGGCTGCATCGCCGCATAGTTTTGCCATTCGAGAGTGGCGATGTCTTCAAGGCTCACCTTTGTCATGCCATGCCTCCTTTGTGAGAAGAGTCTCAGTAGATCTGATTTTGCTGCGTATGGATCGCCAGATTCAGACCGGAACGAGGATTCAGCGATCCCCGTGGAGTCATGTGTGATCTACTGGGTCTGATAGTCATAAGTCGGATAGTCCTTCCTGTACACTCCTTATTTACGAAATTGGTGCAGATTCGGAGTTGTAGGCTCCTGACTTGCCGCGGAAGGGATAGTGCCGGAAGATGAAAAAAGCTATCAGCATGGACAATCCCCCCACCAGACCGATCAATCGCACGCCGAGCGGGCCGTGCGGATCGCTGTGACTGCGCCCCAACAGCAGCAACAGCGGCAAAAATGCCGCCACAACACCATTGATGACCTGATCCAGCAATCCCCACGTGGCGTAATACAGTCCCTCGCGGCGCTGTCCTGTCAACGCTGCATCGTGATCGGCGATTTCCGCTCCGAAGGCCATCGGCAGCATGGTGACGCCGGACATCGCTATGGCCTGAAGCGTGACCCACACGATGCCCTGCGCCATCAACGGGAACGGCAGCCAGTCCCCGATGAGCATCAAGCCGGGCAGCACCAGAGCCGAGGCGAACAGCGAACCGGCGAACACGGTCCACTTTCCCAGCCGTCCTGCCAACCACGTGACCAGCGGGTAGCACACCAGTGAGCCGAGAATCGCGGGGACGTAAAACCACAGCGTATCGCCGGTATCCAACAAACAAATCTCGGTGACGACGTAGGGAATGGCCGATTGCACCAACGTCGTCAAGCCCCAGTAGAACACGCCGGTCGCGGTCATAACAACAAAAGCGCGGTTTTGCCACATCGATGCGACCACGGCACGCAGGTTACGGCGCGGCCATGTTCCTGCTGTCGAGGTTGCATAGCGGTCGGGGCGCTCGCGCAGCACCAGGAAAGGCAGGTAGAACATCGGCAGCGCCAGAAGCGCGTAGAGGAGCGCAGCGCCGGCATACCCGAAACGCTCGATAGCCAAACCCGCCGCCCCGCTCACAATCATGCCGATCAGCAAAAAGCTCGATGCCCAGGCCGACATCCGCACGCGATGCTGATCGGTCAGCGCGAGTTCGGGCAGCAACGCCGTGTAGGGGATTTGATTCACCGTATACGCCAGATTGTACAGCACCAGCATCCCGGCCAGATACACCAGGTTCCACGCCGATTCCGTGTGCAGAGGCGGCGTCCATAACAGCACAAAGAAGGCCAGCAGTGGCGCGCCGGAGACGAACATCAGCGGCAAGCGACGTCCCCACCGACTGCGCAAGTTGTCCGAGAAATGCCCGACAAGCGGTGCCAATACCGCATTGAGCGCGCGGGTGCCGAAAATGACCACCCCATACCACGTCGCCGGCGCGAGAACGACGCCCTCGCCTTCCGGCGGCAGGTAGAAGTATAACAACCAACCGCTCAAGATGGCCCATATCATCGAGCTGCCGAGTGTCACTAAAGCATAGGCTATATCTGTCTTCAGGGTTGAACGTGATGTGTCTGTGACTGAGACCGTTTGCATTGCCGGTTTATACTCCATTTTGCCTCTGCCTTGCCGGATATTGGTAAACCGTATCTATTCAGCCTCGTAAACCTGACGCAGCCATGGATTTCCCTATACCAGGTTGGGCGCGGATTTTAGGATGCCAAGCGCTCTTGGTTGACGCGATATTCGTGTTTCTATGCGCCTATATCCCCTTTGCTCCCCTTCTCCTCCGCTTGCGGGGGAGAAGAGGGTTGGGGGATGAGAGGGTCATCTCCTATGGCCAAAGTGTCAACCCATGATGCACCATCCGCAAAGTCCCATTCGCCACCTGGCAAGGGCGGCTGAATAGTTACTATAAACCTAATTATAACCCTAACGCGGAGAAAACGTAAGGGCAAAGTAAGGGAACTTTTTTTTGTATTTTTCTCCCCCTTCTCACCGAAAACACTGGGGAGGGGCGAAAGCTACGGATCACCAAGGCTCGTCCATAGCCATCTGGATAATGAGCGCCGGGCTGAGCCGTGACGAGATTGGAAAGATTATGGTGCAGTATAGATACTGGCAATCAAAAGCAAAAGGCCAGCATAAACGCTGGCCTTTTCACAATGTCATACCGGTTGGACGCGCAATGGTCAAATGCCGAGGACGGCACGCGCCTCTTGCTCCATCATATCCGGACGCCACAATTCGTTACCCAACACGACTTCCACGTTCTTGTTCGTAATCTCAGAAGCGCGCTCGTGGACCTGGCTTAACATAAACGAGGCCATCGGACACATCGGCGAGGTCAGAATCATGGTGATTTTCACTTGCTCTTCGTTCACTTCGATGTGGCGCACCAGACCGAGGGAAATAACATCCAACCCAATCTCGAAATCGATCACGTCACGCAACCCAGTGCGGATTGCTTCCTCTTCACCTTGCATGGTAGCCTCCTCGGATCGTTGTTAGTCTGGTAGTCGGAGCGACCGGTTGCCGCTTTCGGGTCATATAACCGTCATTATAGCATGGAATGGCAATTCGATAAAGGGAAGGGGGATGAGAGGGTCATCTCCTATGGCCGAAGTGTCAACCCGCGATGAACCATCCCCTAAGTTCTGTTTGCCACCTGGCAAGAGCGGCTGAACAGTTACGAAATATAAGCATCTGCTAAATCTGCTGATAGAGACAATTCGTCACGAGCTGTTAGCAGCCTCTCGGAGAACTCCAGGTTGGGGTGTCCCTCAATCTCTTCGACAGGCCGCTAACGTGCCATATCGAGGATGCCCTCAGCCGTGATCGGGAACATGTGGTCGTTCTCACAGTGGAAGGCAGACTCTATGCGCTGGAGCGGCTGCCCGCAATGCGGACAGCGCAGGATTTCCTCAAGCCGCCGCATCCCGCGCGGCTTGCGTGCCCCGGCTTTGACCGCCGAGACCAGATCGTAGTCCTCCTGCCACAGCTTGGTGTGCACCATCTCCAGGGGCAGCGCGCGCAGTTTCGCCTCGAACACCTCCGGTTTGTACGTGCGTCCCGGCAACCAGCGCGCATCTTTGCCGATGCGGTTGGTGATCAAGAAAACCCCACCGGGACACAGTACACGCACCATCTCGCGCAATACTTGATCTGGATCCGGCATGAATTCCAGCGCCTCCAAACAGACGACGGCGTCGAAGGTCTCATCGGGGAAGGGCAGTTGCCCGGCATCCTGGCGAATGAGGGTGAGGCGATGGCTCCACGCCTGGGTGGTCTGTGCCGCCTGTTGCAACATCTTGCGGGAAAGGTCCACACCGATGAGCCGTCCGTGGAAGTCGCTTTGGGAGAAGAGCGTGCGCGCCAGTCGCGCCGTCCCCGTCGCCACATCCAGCACCCATGGAGCGGGGAAATCCGCCAGAGCCTGGGTCAGCGGCAGACCCAGAAACCATTGTTCGTAGCCGGGATTGTAGCCCTTGATGCGGTCGTACACGCGCGCCGACCAATCGTAGAGCAAAACCACCACCCGGCGACCCAGGTACGCACCTTCGGCCAGGATAAGCTGCCAGTACAGGAACGCCGTCAGGACAACCAGGCCGACAACGCCTATCATCCAACCCATGCTACAGCGCCCAGGCCATCAAGACGATCATCCCCAGCAGCCATGGCGCGACCGTGCGGCGATAAGCGTGGACGGGTGGGTGGTAGAGGAGCGCCATCCATCCCGGTAAAGCCAGTAGCAGGATTCCGCCGGTCGCTATGAAATGCCCTTGCCAGATGAGGAAACACGCCGCCAGCAGAGGCCCGATGGCTGCTAACGGCGAGGGATGTGCGTAAAACCCGGCCAACACGACAAGAGTTAACGCCGAAAGCACCGGTTGTGTCAACGCCGTCCCGCCGAGCGAAGCGCCCAACAACCAGGGCAGTCCGACCAGCGCCCCGGCAGTCCATATCGAACCGGCGTCTCCCCGTCCTCCGTGCCAGAGGACGGCCATCTCTGTCCACGCGGCCATGAGCAGGGTAAGCAGGAGCGCGTCACGGCCTACCACCATGGCGGCCAGGACGCTGACAATGAAGGCGAGTGCCGCCGCGCGCAACGGCGCGGCCAGCGCCGTCCGCCCGACGACACGCCACCACGAACGAGCCTGCCGCAGTGTACGATGGAGCGCCGCGCCGGGCGTCCCCGGTTGGAGATAGGGCCAACGAGGCAGATTCTCTTCCCGCTCCCAGGTGCGCCACAGCGCCAGCGAGGTGGCCCAGGGCGTCAACATCAAGGCGCGCCAGAAGGGCAGCCATCCGCCTAGCACGAGCACCAGAGCGGCAAGGAGAGGGGGCCATGCTGCGCTTTGCAGTAGCGCGCCAAAAGCCCATGCGCCGCCAATGACGGCGACCACCGGCAGAAGCTCCCATCCGTCCCATGGAGGGTGTACCGGCATGAGGTCTGCATGCGTGTTGATGATAGGCTCCGTATCCATAAGGCCATTATACCTGACTTATCGGCGGCTCACAATCCAGGTTCTTCAGGATGTCGTGTGGTCGAAATAAAAAAACAGCCACGGATTGACACGAAAAGTATAAAGAATCAGTGAAAATCCGTGCCATCCGTGGCAAAAACTAAAGCCGTTTTTCCATCACCACGCCAGTCCCAGAGAACCAAAATCTATGCCGGGTCGCGGAAGTTGTAAATCTGACCTTCACGTCGCCACACTTTTCCGCAGGTGCAGTGAAATTCGACGTGGGGCGGTGCGCCTAACGGCTCACCGCACGCCGGGCAACGGAAGAACGCACCGGCAGGAGCCGCGCTTTTCCCCACTCCCGCCCGCGCGCGCGTAAAGACGCTGGGACTGAGCTGCCAGAGTGCGCCGGTCGGTTGCATCAGCGCGTCCAGGGCTGTCAGCCAGCGGGTGGGGATCCACCGTTTCAAAATGTCGATGCGGAAGTGGGAAACGGTGCGCACGGCCTCGCGGCGCAGGCCGGCCTGTTCCAACTGCGTCCACATCCAGCGGGGATGGAAATCGAAGTTGAGGGCCACAAATTCGACCGGTTCAAGGCTGAAGGGCGACCACGGCTGGCGACGCAGAAGGTAGCGGGCGATGGCTTTGAGGTTGAGTTTGTTGGCAAATTCCAGGATGAAGGCTCCGCGTGGCCCAAGGATGTCGGCAATGCCGCGTAGTACGGCAGGAGCGTCGGCGGCGTGATGCAAGGTGCGCACCATCGTCACCGTGTCGAAAAGGCCCGTCACGAACGGCAAGTGGTAGAAATCGCCTTGCACGAAGAGGTAGCGCGGATGTCCGTCCGCCCCCTGCTCACCGAGACGCTCCACGGCCTGCACTAACTGCGTGTGCGCGTAATCGAAGAGCACCACCGTTTCGTAGCCGGCATAGAGATCGGCCATGCGCCCGAACCCCGCGCCGATTTCGATGAGCGTGCGTCCGCGCGGCGGCAGCAACGCACGCATCGCCACGCGCTCGACGGCGTCTTCGTAAGCGCGCGTGGCATCCCAGAACTCCGTGCTGTAGCGGGAGCCTTCGTAGTTACAGATGGGGCGTTGATTCATCAGGGTGTGGATGTCGCTGCCGGGTGCAGAAGTTCTTCGGTCGAATCGGGCAGGCTTTGCAGGGCGCCCGTGAGCGGCGAGAAAACGGCCCGCAACTGTTCGATGGCCGGCGCCATCCCTGCCTGTGCCAGGGGGATTTTGACCGGAACCTGCATCACCACCGGCACGGTCGTGCTGACAGGCACCATCAAATTGAGCGCCACGGGCAAGGCCATCCCTTGAGGCAGCGCAAGTTGTACCGTGCCATGAATGGCGCCACCGCCACCCGGCAAAACAAAGGTAGCCGGCGCCTGGATGGGCACAGCTTCCACCAGCACCACCTGCGTGTTCTGCGCCAACGGCAGATCGAACACCACCGGCATCGTATCCGTGATGTAGACCTGCGACTGGATGACAGTGTTGCCCAGGGCGGCAAAGGCGCTGTCCAAATCGACTAACAGGGGTTCTGCCACCTGACTCTTTGCCATAAACAAGGGTTGGGGTAAAAGCAGCAACACAAGCACCAAAATAAGATTGACGATGAAGGAGAAAATGATCGCAATGTTCTTGAAGGCGTTCCAGAACTTGCTAACTCCTCTGCGCTCCCTGGACTTATCTACAGGTTCTATGGTTTCTGTCGTCATCCTACACCTCCGTGAATGAACTAACCCCGTTGCCGCCTGCTTTAGCCCCTAGGCAGCAACTTGAGTTGATTATAAAAATATGGTATCGATTCAGGCCAGTCAATCTGGCGAAACAACATATTCCCTATGCCAGGTTGGGCACGTATTTTGGTATGCCAGGCGCTCTTGGATGACGAGACACTCATGTTTCTATATGCCCCTGCTCCCCTTCTTCCCTGCTTGCGGGGGAGAAGAGGGCTGGGGGGATGAGAGGGTCAGCGCCTATGGCCGAAATGTCAACCCATTATGCACCATCTCCAAAGTCCCATTCGCCATCTGACAAGGGTGACTGCATAGTTACAAAGTATGTTACCATACTTATTTACAAAAAGCAAAGGACACAAGGCAAGGAAAGTCCACATCTTTTTTCACTATCATCCTGACAAGTCCAAGATTTCACGGATTGACACGGAAAGTAAAAAAATCAGTGCAATCCGTGTCATCCGCGGCAAAAACTAAAGCCATTTTCCTATCACCACGCAAAGTCTCCCAGAATCGAACCTTATCATACCAGGTGGATTGGTAGGGCTTATCAACGCTCATACCGACCGCAGCCAGGCTAACCCGCGATCCGGTTG
>DAOOGN010000025.1:0-41381 GCA_035415725.1 Anaerolineae bacterium
GCGTAGACTTTGGTAGGCCAGGTGCTTCTGTATGACAAGATATTCGTGTTTCTATCAGCCCATCCCCCCTGCCCCCTCCTTCCCCGCTTGCGGGGGAGAAGAGGGTTAGGGGGTCATCGCCGCTGGCCGAAGTGTCAACCCCTGACGAACTATCCCTAAAGTCCTGTTCGCCATCTGGCAAGGGTGGCTCAATAGTTTACCCATAGGAACTAAGAGCAACCGAAGCCGCCACTACCAACGGAGATTCAGTAAGGTTGCGACGGATTAACGATAGTCGGTAAGAATGGCCGTGGCACCCTGCACGTCCCCGGCGATGAGAGCGGCGCAAGCCTCGTCCAGGCGTCCATTGACCCCCGCATCGTCGGCGTATTGTCGCCGCAAGGTCAATAACTGCAACGGCAGGCGCAAGTCAGCCGCCGTGAAGGTGAAATCTCCATCCGTCATAGTGCGTCGCGTCTCTTGCACCAGCTCAAGGTAGCGGTAGCCAAATTCCTCGGTCGGCTCAATGCTGGTGCCCTCGCCGTAATCATTCCACGTGATGAGCTGGATGACGTCCGGGTTGTGGCTCAACGCCAAGTCGAGGGTCAATTGGAACGTCTCACCGTCCTGCGCCTCCAAACGGCCATATCCCTCACTGACGCCGGCTTCTTTGTAGATGTCGTGGAATTGCGGGAAAGCCCCACCGACAATGTAAGCATCGCCGGAGACCTGCGCGTAAAATTGGTTCAGATAATTCTCCAACGCGGCCTGGGTCAACACACCGTCTTTGGAGGCCCACATCGGCGGCCACGGATAACTCGATAGCGCAACCGTACCGAGACGCTTATCCAGGGTGATGAAGGCCGGCTGAACATCCAGTACCGAAAACAGCTTTTCCCAATCCGTCGCGTTGATGTAATACTGCGGACCGAACGTCAGCAAAACAGGCCGCCCCGCAGTCTTGAGATAGGCGTCATCGCCAAACCAGGTGTTCTGCAGGTAGCGCATCACCTCCTGCCCGTGGGTATAGACATCTGCCCTCGATAAGTGTTGGTTATCGACCATGTGCTTGACGGTCTGATCTTCGTAGCAGATGGCGAAGCGCAGGCCGGCTTGCCTGACATACTTGAATAACTTGCCCGTGGCCTGGTTGAGCACGCCGTAATCCCAGAAGTCCTCGCTCCCATACCAATCCACGATCACCCCATCAATACCACTCATCTTCATCAGCAAGACCTGGTACTCCAGCAAAGCATCATCCATCGAATCATACGGGCCGGTCAACGGCATATAGTGCGAGGCGATTTGCGGCCGACCGTTCTCGTCCGTCTGCGCCGGATCGAAGTGATTCATCGTCCAATGCCAGCCCCAATAGCCGCTGATGTCGGGAGTCTGGTACCAGGGCATGTAATGCGCCATCAACAAGGGGCGCTGGGATCGAGGCGTCGCTTCCGGCAGGGTTGCAGTGAGCGTAGGCACCGCAGTCGCGGTCGGGAGCGGCGGTGTTTCCGTAGCCGGAGCAGGAGTAGGCATGGCCGTCTTCGCGCAACCGGCCATCAACAACAGGATAAAAATAAGGGCCGCTAGTTTTGGGATATTGAACATACACATCCTCCTCGTATAAAATAGCCCCGCATGACACGGACGGTAAGAATGGGTGTCACTTGAGTTACTATAAGTTTACACCATAAATCCACGCGCGCATCCCTGAGGGGTATAGTGCCAGTTATTGGGCAGTGCTCGGACCGGTCTCCGACCGTGCTCGCCCACACCTGGGCCGGCGGTGGCTCGATCCTGGAGACCGGCTATTCAAGTGCCATTCCCAGATGGCTATCGACTCCTTCCCTTGAACATAGCCACCGAGCACCCAGAGTTCACAGAGAAAAACACACCTTCTTTGTATCCTGCGTGTCCTTCGGGGTGAAAAGTTTTCACTCCACCGCTGGTGAACACCCGTTCATGTGAAATTCTTCCGAGGTTGCCGTTCAACGCGTGGCGGTTATACTAGGGCTTATGAAATGGCGCTGGGCTTTGCTCCTGGGAATGGTGTGTATCGTGCTCGGATGCAGCCTGTTGGCGTCTCCGGCGCCGTCCACCATCCCTGAGCGCACGACGACGCCCCCATCGGAGATGAAGCAGACGGTCTCTTTCCCATCACCCTCCTCGACCGTCGCTCCTTGTCCGGAGCGGCGCGATGTAGCCTTCCCGGCGCGCCCGGAGACATTCGAGAGCTACGTTGAGACGGTGCGCGCTTATCTGTCCGCCGGTGGCGACCCCCGGCGCATTCCTGCACTTCTTGCCGACTGGCAAGCGCGCACCGCCACAGGCGAGACGCTCGCCCGCGCCGACCTCAACGGCGACGGCATCACCGATAGCATCGTGGCCTTCATCAATCCGGCAGCGCAGGGCTATCCCCCCGCCGGGATGTTGGCGATCTACACTTGCGACGAAGGAACGGTGCGCACGTGGTACACCTACAAACCCGGCGCATGGTTCGGCCTCAACCTGGTGGGGGCAACGGATGTGACACAGGATGGACTGGCAGACCTGGTCTTCACCGAAGTCTCGTGCGGCGCGAATACCTGCTGGCACACCCTGCGTGTCTGGTCGTGGGCAGGTAAGGACTTCCAGGAACGGATGGGAGGCATGTTCACGTTCCCCTATGCTGACTTTGCCTTAGAAGGGGGAGACATCCTCGCCGGCAGTCAGGGAGTCGGCTCCGTGGGGGCCGGCCCGCAGCGCCCGGTCACCACTACTCTGGCATGGAATGGCAGTGTGGTCACGGTCACGGCGACCGTCGCAGGGCCGGCTATCTTCCGCTATCACGTCTTCCGCGATGGCGATGAGGCATTGTTCGCCGGGAAATATGCCCAGGCGCTCGACGCCTATCTGCGCGTGCGCAACAGCAAAACGTTGAAAGCCTGGGCTGTGTCTATCAGCCGCGATGAAGAAGAGCACTGGTTCACCGCCCTCGCTGACTGGCGACTGCTGCTGGTAGAACTTCACCTGGAGAACAGGCCCAACGCTCAAGCCTATTATGATGAATTGGTGAATGATTTCCCTCCGGCGACGGCCGGGTATGCCGTCGCCGCAATAGCGCGGCAGTTTTGGGAGAACTATACCGTCCACGGTGATATGGCGCTCGCTTGTGTGAAGGCCATTCGCGCGCCCGAAGCGTCGGACGTGTTGGATTTCCTCAACAACTTCGGTTATGCCAACCCAACGTACACTTGGGATGATTTATGCCCGTTTTTGTCAATGGATTGAAGGGAGCTTATCGCAGAGGGCAAAAAAGTGCTGAGTTTTTCTGTGCTCTCAGCGGCCTCCGCGGTGAAAAACAGGCAACGGCGTCACTACTATATTCTGTACGAGGAGAGAGCAATGCCACGTGACACGTTTCGTCAACAGCTACAAGAACTGCCCGCCTTTCGCGCCCTGCTGCGCGCGGTTGAGGCGGATTTCTACGCCGACCTGCCGCTGCCCGCGCCAGTTCTCGACCTGGGATGCGGCGATGGGCACTTCGCTTCGGTCGCTTTTGCCCATAAGCTGGATGTGGGGTTGGACCCATGGGAGAAGCCGCTCCATGAAGCACGTGCCCGCGATGTCTATCGCCTCCTCACCCACGCCGACGGCGCGCGGATGCCCTTCCCAGACGCGCACTTTGCCACCGTTGTCAGCAACTCCGTGCTGGAGCACATTCCCGATGTGGAGCCGGTGGTGCGCGAGGTGGCCCGCGTCCTGCAACCGGCAGGTGTGTTCTACTTCTGCGTGCCGGGGCCGAACTTTCGACAGTTTCTCTCCGTGGCGCGGGCGTTGGATGCGCTGCGCCTGCACAATCTCGCCGAAGCCTACCGTCGCCTCTTCGACCGCATCGCGCGCCATCACTACTACAACACGCCTGAGGAATGGACGGCGCGTCTCTCCCGTGTCGGCTTGACCGTGGAACGCTGGTGGAGCTACTTTTCCCCGGCGGCGCTGGCAGCTCTGGAATGGGGACATCCGCTAGGATTGCCTTCCCTTCTGGCGAAAAAACTCACCGGGCGCTGGCTGCTCGTCCCTACACGCTGGAATCTATCCCTCACCGCCGCCCTCCTGCACCGTTATTACGCCGAACCCTTGCCCCCGGAGGGTGCATGCCTGTTCTTCGTCTGCCGCAAATCCTGAGCCGGACAGGCCGAAATCCCACCGGACTTTGGCCCTGAATGTCCATCGGTTTGGCAGAGCCAATGAGCCATTTGTTCTCGCTTTTTGTTCATCCTGTTGTACAATGCTTTTTTGTGGATAAAAAATGGCGTGTGCTCGCTCTCATCATCGTGTGGATCGTGTTCGGCGCGGCAAACTTGTTACGCACGGGGATGGCGACGTACATCGCCCCTGCACTGGTGGAATATCCACTCTCTCTATCGCTGCCGTTGTTGAGAGGCGTGTACGGGGTGTGGGGTATGATCTTCCTCGTGGCAGCAGTCGTCACCTGGCGACGCCAGAGCACCGGCGGCGCGCCGGCGCTAGCGCTGGCCTATCAGGCCACGCTCTGGCTGCTCCATCTGCTGGGCGACCGCTCCGCTTACGCCCGCAGTCTGTGGCCCCGCGACGTCTTCTTGACCCTCGTCTTTCTCGCGCTCATCGTCTTTCTGGCCGGGAGGAAGAAGTCTGCCAGACAGAAAATGTAGAGCCGGCCACTTGTGGCGTCGGGCGAATGGGCAGTTCGCCCGTTTTGTAGCGTTTCTAAGTGCGTCCCACCTTGACTGTAAACTACTGTTTACCCTCTGCTTTATCCCAAAGCAGAGGGTGAATTCTGCACGACTTAAAGCGCTGCCTTTCTACCGAGCTGAATCTGTGCTACAGTAAGGGCACGAACCTATCCAGATCACATTTTTATCACTGGGGGGGCTGCCTTATGAATATGGAAGAAAGCGTTCGCCTTGAACATAAGTTTGCCTTGTTACCGCGGCAAGAGCGCGAAACTATTATTCGTCAAGGCGTGCAGATTCATTTGACGGTTCTCCGCAAGCGGCTTTTTCTGGCGGAGAGCAAGGTACGCTATTTCGAGGAAAAGTATGGCGATACGCTGCACGTATGGGATACACAAGGACTCCCGGAAGATGCGGATTATGAAGTCCATGAAGATTATGTGTTATGGCATCATTGGTTGGACACGTCCCAGAAAGTGCAGGAAGAAATCGCTTCCTTGAGTGGAATCATTGAGCCTGAGCAGGCTGTGGAGCCTGTATATGGAGGCTGTTGAGCGTTGGCTTGAGATCGAAGCTTTGCCTACTGGCAAGGTCTTGCGCATCGCAGTGCTTGATCTCGACGATGAAACCTTGCAGCTCGTCGCCTATCTCAAAGACGGCACCAATTTGCGGATCACTGAACAATGGGAACAGGCCACATTGAGGCGGTATAGCTACTATTGGTTGACGGCGGATAATCATTTGAAGATTGGTTGGGATAATGCCCCGCATCATGCGAATTTGGTCACGTTTCCGCATCACAAGCATATTGAGCGGCAGGATAACCTTGCCGATTCATCGGAAACGTGTTTGGAAGAAGTGCTTGCTTTCTTGTCTCTCGCAGAGTAGGATTGAATTTACTGCAACGAGCGAAGTTTGACAATTCACCCGATTTTCATATAATCAGGTCAACGTCATCCGTCAAAGACGGTGAACGGGAGGAGTAGGCGGTGGAGAGAGCAGAGCTTGCTCAGTCACTGGGAACAGAGAATAGGGTCACCGGCTGAAAGCCCTTGCAGTGACAGATCGTCGAAGGTCGCCCGGGAGTTGAGCGGCTGAATGGGGGATATCTCTCAGTAGGTCGCTACGGGATCGCCCGTTACAGCGAACCTCCTTCGCCACAAGGCCGAGGAGCGCCGAGAGCGCCGGCATGGGCCGGCGAATCAGGGTGGTACCGCGAAGGCCCCCTTCGTCCCTGGACGGAGGGGGCCTTTTTGTTTGTGTCAACGGATTGAACGGATTTTTTAACCCGTTGAGAATTTTGAAGGAGGATTGACATGGCCGCTTTACCGAAACGCTACGACCCGCAGACGGAGGAGCCGCGCTTGCAGGTATTCTGGCAGACGCAGGGCATCTATCACTTCGACGTGAACGACGACACGCGGCCCGTCTACTCGATTGACACGCCGCCGCCGACCGTCTCCGGCCACCTGCACCTGGGACACGTCTACTCGTACAGCCACCCCGATTTCGTGGCGCGGTTCTGGCGAATGAACGGCTACAACGTCTTCTATCCGATGGGCTACGACGACAACGGCCTGCCCACCGAGCGGCTGGTCGAAAAATGGGAAGGCATCCGCGCCGTCGAGGTGGGCCGTGAGGCATTCATCGAACGCTGCCTGGCGGTGAGCGAGCAGGCGGAGCGGGATTACCAGGCCCTCTGGCAACGTCTCGGCCTGTCCATCGACTGGCGCTACACCTACCGCACCATTGACGCGGAATCGCGGCGCATCTCACAGCTTTCGTTTCTCGATCTCTACCGCAAGGGATTGGCCTACCGCAAGGAAGCGCCTGCGATTTGGTGCCCGGAGTGCCAGACCGCCATCGCCCAGGCCGAACTAAACGATCTCGACCGCGAAAGCACCTTCTATACCCTGGCGTTCGCGTTGGAAGATGGCGGCGTGCTGGAAATCGCCACCACCCGCACGGAACTGCTGCCTGCCTGTGTGGCGATCTTCGTCCATCCCGACGACGCGCGTTTTGCGGCACTGGTCGGCAAACAAGCGCGCGTGCCGTACTTCGAGCAGTGGGTTCCCATTCTGACCGATCCCGGCGCCGACCCGGCGAAGGGCACCGGGGCGGTGATGTGCTGCACCTTCGGCGATACGACGGATGTGGCCTGGTGGTATATGCACCACCTGCCGCTGCGCGTGGCATTGGATCGCGCCGGGCGAATGACCGACCTGGCGGGCGACTTCGCCGGTTTGCCCTCGCGTGAAGCTAGGCGGCGGATCGTCGCGGCGTTGGCGGAACGTGGCCTGCTCCTGGGCGAGCGCCCAACCGCGCAGTCGGTGCGCGTCCACGAGCGCTGTGACACGCCGGTCGAGTACATCGTCACGCCGCAGTGGTTCGTCCGTGTGCTCGACTCCAAAGACGAGCTTCTGGCGTCCGGTGCACAGGTCCACTGGCATCCCGATCTCATGGAAACCCGTTTCCGCGAGTGGGTCGAAAACCTCAACTGGGACTGGTGCATCTCCCGCCAGCGCTACTACGGCGTAACCTTCCCCGTCTGGTACTGCGACGTCTGCGGCGCGATTATTCTCGCAGATGAGGACGAGCTACCCGTGGACCCGACCACACGCGCGCCATCTCATCCGTGCGCCTGCGGCAGCACGTCCTTCACCCCGGAGACGGACGTGATGGACACCTGGGCCACGTCGTCGCTCTCTCCGCAGATCGTCGGCCAGTGGTTGGCGAATCCGGCGCTTTACGCGAAGGTCTATCCCTTCTCACTGCGCCCGCAAGCTCACGAGATCATCCGCACCTGGGCGTTCTACACGATAGTGAAATCGCACCACCACTTCGGCGCGACGCCGTGGACCAATGCGGCCATTTCGGGATGGGGGCTGGCGCCGGAAGGCGCGGGCAAGATCAGCAAGAGTCGCGGTGGGGGACCGATGCCGCCGCTGGAGATGCTCGAACAGTATTCGGCGGACGCGGTGCGCTACTGGGCCTCCAGCACCGGCTTCGGCAAAGATGCGCTCATCAGCGAGGAGAAGATTCAGCTCGGCACGAAGTTGATCACCAAACTGTGGAACGTCGCCCGTTTCGCCGAGCGCTTTTTGCCGCCCCCGACTTCCCCTCCGCTGACGGGAACTGAGACTGCCAATGTCATTGTGGATCAGCCGCATGCGACTTTCCTCCCTAGCGGGGGGATCGAGGGGAGGCTAACTCCCGCCGACCGCTGGATCCTGGCACGATTGCAGAAGTTGATTCGTCGCGTCACCGCTCTGTTCCAGGGTTACGACTACGCCGCTGCCAAGAGCGAAACCGAGGCTTTCTTCTGGCGCGATTTGGCGGATAATTACCTCGAAATGGCAAAGCTCCGTCTGTACGACGAGGACGCGGACGCAGCTTTCACGCTCGATTACGTCCTGCGGGCGACGCTCAAACTGTTCGCGCCGTTCCTGCCGCACGTGACGGAGGTCATTTACCAGGCGCTTTTCGCCGGGCGCGACGGGGCGGCCTCCATTCACCGGGCGCGGTGGCCCGAAGTGGAGGCGCATTTCGAGGATGCAGATGCCGAAGCCTTCGGCGAGATGCTGGTCGAAATCGCCACCGCGGTGCGGCGCTACAAGAGCGAGCGCGGCCTCTCCCTCGGTGCTGAGATCGGGCCGCTGTACCTGGCGACAAAAAACGCGGCCCTGGCGGAACAGTGTCGCACGGCGGCACAAGACCTCGCCAGCGTCACGCGCACGCAGCGCGTCGAAGTCGTTGCTGCGCTTGACGGAGAGGGCATTGTGCTGCTGGATGGTGAGATCCAGACGGCTTTGAAATAGTGCAGTGACGACTTTAGTCGTTCTGTGCAGAGAAGTACCTGTATCGGAGATACCGGATGTAGCGGCGAGTTCGTCGAAATAGTGTAGTGACGGAAATAGTGTAGTGACGGAAATAGTGTAGTGACGACTTTAGTCGTTCTGTACCTGTATTGGAGATACCGTTGGATATTGCAGCGTTGAACCAGCGTTTCGAGTGCGCTTCCACTGAGGAGATTTTGCGTTGGGCATGGGAAACATTCGCACCGGATGTGGCGGCGAGTTCGTCCTTTCAGACCCAGAGTGTGCCGTTACTGCACATCATCTCGCAGGTGTGTCCGGAGATGCCGATTATCTTCATCGACACAGGCTTTCACTTCCCGGAGACGCTGGCCTTCCGGGACAAGTTGCGGGTGCAATTCAACCTCAACATCATCACCGTGCGCCCGACGATGACGCAAAGCGAGTTATTGCAGCAATACGGTGAGGCGCTTTACCGTCGCGACCCGGATTTGTGCTGTTACATCAACAAGGTGCAGCCGATGCAGTGGATCACAGCGCGCATGCAGGCCCTGGTGAGCGGGGTGCGGCGGGATCAAACGGCCAACCGCCAGGCGATGGACGTACTGCACCAGCCGTCCAAAGGACCGCTGCAGATTCGTCCGCTGTTGAACTGGACCAGCGCTGACGTACAGGCGTATCGTCAAGCGCACAATTTGCCGGTTCACCCGCTTTATTATCGCGGTTACACCAGTGTGGGCTGCGCGCCATGCACCCGCCCGGTGTTCCTCGGCGAGGACGAACGCGCCGGACGGTGGGCCGATTCTGACAAACAGGAATGTGGTTTGCATCTGGACTGGGATGAGGAGGGGAAAAAACATGGACAATAAACCGGTCATTTTGGTAACAGGCGGCGCCGGCTACATCGGCTCGCAACTGATCCGCGACCTGGTACTCGACCCGCGGTTCAACGGCGCCATCGTGCGCATCTACGACAGCCTGCGCCACAAGAACTTCAACGCGCTGATGGATTTGCCGGTGGCAGGACGTTATGAATTCGTCGAGGGCGACATCCTCGACCGGCTGAACCTGCAACGAGCCATGCAGGATGTCACGGCGGTCATCCACCTGGCAGCGATCGTCACCACGCCGCTGAGTTTCGATCACCCCGAGTGGACAGAGCAGATCAACCACTGGGGGACGGCGGCCGTGGTTGATTGTATGTTGCGCGCCGGCATAACGCGCATGCTCTACACCAGCTCTGCCAGTGTCTACGGGCCGGGCGGGCCGTTCAAAGAGACCGATCCCTGTCACCCTGTCGGCCCTTACGCCACGGCGAAGCGCAAAGCAGAGGATGAAGTGCGCCAGGCGGAAGAACGTGGCCTGCAAGCAACCATCGTGCGCCTGGGGACGACCTTCGGGAGCGCCCCGGCCATGCGCTTCGACGCCGCCGTCAACCGTTTTGCCTATCTGACGGGGGTGCGCCGCCCCATGGTGATCCACGGTAGCGGCGGCCAGGTCTGCCCCTTCATCCACATCCGCGATGCTTCCCGTGTGCTGCGAATGGCTCTGGCCGACCCGGCCTTCATCGGCGCCACGGTCAACGCCGCGACCGAGCACCTGTCGCTCAACGACATTGCCGCCGCCGTGCAACATCTCGCCCCTGAAGCCACAACGCGCTACACCGATCAGGACATCCTCGCCGAAATCAGCTTCGATGTTGACGTATCCAAGCTGACCGGCATGGGCTTCACGCCCCAAGTAAGCCTGGAAGAGGGGCTGAGAGAAGTCCTGGAGCGTTGGAAGGGATTTTAGTTGCTTTATTGCGTTTTGAATATATAATGTAGTCACATTAGTGACCACATTAGTGACCACATTATGGAGGAACTATGACCGAGATTGGAGTACGTGACCTAAAAACAAAAGCCTCCGAGATTGTGCGGACGGTGCGGGAGGAACGCGCGCATTATGTGATCACCCATCGGGGGCATCCGGTGGCGCTGCTTATGCCTTTAGCTGAACCTACACTTGAAGAAACCATAGACATTCAACGCGCCCAAAGTGTGTGGGACGAGTTAACCGAGTTGGGCGAAGAGATCGGCCGTGCGTGGCAATCGCCAAAAACCGGTGTGGAACTGTTATCGGAAATGCGGCGTTAGGTGTGACCATGGCTGTAATGTACACAGTTGATGCCAGTGTTTTTGTCAATGCCTTCAATTCGCACGAACCAGGATATGCCAACAGTTACCGTTTCCTGGAATACGTCAAGACGCAGGCTTTTCCAATTATCGTGCCGACGCTGATGTTACCGGAAGTCGCGGCAGCAATTGGCCGGGGAAGCCGCAACGCAACCCTGGCGCGGAAGTTAGTTAACGCCGTTGGTCGTTTGTCCAATCTGATTATGGTGCCATTGGACGACGTCCTGGCACAGCAAGCGGCAGATGTAGCGGCAGATCATCGTTTGCGCGGCAGCGATGCTGTCTATGTAGCCGTGGCGCTCCGGTTTGGCTCTACGTTGGTAACACTGGATCAGGAACAGGCGACGCGGGTAGCCGCAGTGTTGACAGCCCGGGATCCGCTTGAAGCGCTTACAATTTTAGAAGGGAACTCATGACCGAATTATCCAAAACCTACAATCCAAAAGAACACGAGCAACAGCTTTACCAATGGTGGGAGTCCAAGGGCTATTTCAAGCCGGAAACCCTGATCGCCAAAGGCCTGGCCAAGAAGGACGGCGCGCGCTTCTGTATCACCATGCCGCCGCCGAACGTCACCGGCATCCTGCACCTGGGGCATGCGATGACGGCAACCATCGAGGACTTGATGACGCGCTATTACCGGATGCGTGGTTGCGAGACCCTCTTCCTGCCCGGCTCGGATCACGCCGGCATCGCCACCCAGAACGTCGTCGAACGCGAGCTGGCGAAAGAAGGGCTGACGCGCCACGACCTGGGCCGTGACGCCTTCATCGAAAAGTGCTGGGAATGGAAGGAAAAGACGCACGCGCGCATCACCGACCAACACCGTCAACTCGGTATCACCTGCGATTGGGAGCGAGAACGCTTCACGCTGGATCCAGGCCTGAGCCATGCCGTGCGCGTCGCGTTCCACACGCTTTACGAACGTGGCCTGATTTATCGCGGACCCTACATGGTCAACTGGTGCCCGCGCTGCGAGTCGGCGATTTCCGACCTCGAAGTCGAACCCACCGAACACGATAGCCATCTCTGGTACATCCGCTACCCCGTGGTCAACGCCGATTGGTCCGCTCCGCGGCATCCGTGGGGCAGTGGACGCTGGGCCGAGGGGGCGACGACGTTCATCGAGATGGCGACCACCCGCCCGGAGACGATCCTCGGCGACAGCGGCGTCGCCGTCCATCCCGACGACCCGCGCTGGCAGCCGCTCATCGGCCAGACGGCGATCCTACCGGCGCTAGGACGCGCCATTCCCATTGTGGCAGATGCCGTGGTGGAGCCGGCGTTCGGCACGGGCGCGGTGAAGGTGACGCCCGCTCACGATCCCACCGACTACGAGATCGGCATGCGCCACCACCTGCTCCAGGTGGACGTGATGACGCCTGACGGGATGATGAACGCCGCGGCAGGGCCTTACGTAGGGCTGGAACGCTATGCCTGCCGCGACGCCATCGTGGCCGATTTCGAGAAAGAGGGGCTATTGGTGAAAATCGAGCCGTACCATCACAGCGTCGGCCACTGCCAGCGCTGTGACACCATCGTCGAACCGCGTATCAGCACGCAATGGTTCGTCCGCACCAAACCGCTGGCCGCCGAGGCCATCCGCGTCGTCCGCGACGGGACGATGCACATCATCCCTGACCGCTTCGAGAAGACATGGTTCCACTGGATGGAGAACATCCGCGACTGGTGCATCAGCCGCCAACTGTGGTGGGGCCATCGCATCCCGGTGTGGTACTGCCAGGATTGCCATCATCAATGGAGCGCCGTCGAAGACCCCACGCAGTGTCCCCACTGCGGCAGCAGGGCCATCGTGCAGGATGAGGACGTGCTCGACACATGGTTCTCCTCCGGGTTGTGGCCCTTCTCCACGCTTGGCTGGCCCGCAGCGACCGCCGACATGCAGCGCTTCTTCCCCACCGACATGCGCGAAACGGGTTACGACATCCTCTTCTTCTGGGTGGCCCGCGAGACGATGCTCTCGCTGGCGTTGCTCGGTCAAGCGCCGTACTCGACCGTCTACCTGCACGGCCTGATCCGTAACGAGCACGGCGATAAAATCAGCAAATCCATGCCCGATGCGTGGAAGTACGATCCGCTCTACATTATCGACGAATACGGCACGGACGCACTGCGTTACACGCTGGCGACCTCCTCCACACCCGGCAACGACATGAACCTCGATCCGCGGCGGTTGGAGGGCGCGCGCAACTTCGCCAACAAAATCTGGCAGGCAACGCGGTTTATTCTGATGAACGTGCACGATGCAAACCTGACAGGAGACCTGTCAGGTTTCGACCTGATGCTGGAAGACCGTTGGATTCTCAGCCGGATGGAACGTCTCACGGGCGATGTTTTCGCGCTGATGGAGACCCAGCAGTACGGCGAGGCCGGGCGGCGCGTGCGCGACTTCCTGTGGGACGAGTTCTGTGACTGGTACATCGAGGCAAGCAAAGTGCGGCTCTACGCCGAGGACGCCGACAAAGACACGCCGCGCAGCGTGCTGTTGACCGTGCTGGAACGCGCGTTGCGCCTGCTGCACCCCTTCATGCCGTTTGTGACCGAGGCGCTCTGGCAAGCACTGCCGCCAGCGGTGAAGCAGGGTGAGGCGCTCATCGTCGCGCCGTGGCCGATGCAGAACGCCGCGTGGCTCGATGACGAGGCTGAAGCGCAGATGACGTTGCTGGTGGACCTCGTCCGCGGCATCCGCAATGTGCGCTCCGCCTACAACGTCGAGGCCGGGCGGCGCGTTGCCGCGACGGTGGCGGCAGGCGCGAGTGCGCCGATATTGGAGGCGCGACGTCCGCTGCTGACCTTCCTCGCACATCTGGACGCGGATGCTTTGTCCATTGTGACGGCGTGCGAACCGGTGGCGCAGTCGGCGTCGGCGCTGGCAGGGGATGTCGTCGTTTACCTGCCGCTTGCCGGGCTGGTGGACATCGACGCGGAGCGCACGCGACTGCAGAAGGCGCTGGAGAACCTGGATGGCCGCATCCACGGCAGCCGCCGACGTCTCGATGGCCCCTTCGCCCAAAAAGCGCCCGCCGATGTCGTCCAACACGAGCGCGAGCATCTGGCAGAGATGGAGGCCGAAGCGGCGCAAATCCGCGAGCAACTGACGCGGTTAGGGTAAATGTCAACGGATTGAACGGATTTCAACGGATTTTTGAATTGTAGGGTGAGTGGCTAACTCGCCCAAAGGAGAATACGATGCCACAGAGTAGACAAGAACAAAGACGTGCCAGACATGAAGCCAAACGCAAAGCCAAACGCAAGACCGCGCGGACGCAGTTGCCGTCGCGCAGCAGGAAGGCCATGTTGCGCACTGCATTGGCCTGGCCGGTGATGGAGTGCTGGATCAACGACACATGGGAAGATCCGACCTACCTAAACCAGGTCGTTGTGGCGCGGCGTAACCCGGCAACGGGTGAAGTGTACGTGAGTATTATCCTGGTCGATCGTGCCTGCCTCGGTGTGAAAAACGCGCACGCGGCCAACTTTATCAATGCCACATCGTTTCGACGGGAGCTTTTAACGCGTCTCAGCCAGGGACAAAAGTTAGTCAAGACCGACTTCAATTTCGCCGCCAAGATTGTCAAGGTTGGGCTGGAATATGCGGCTCAATTTGGCTTCCGCCCGCACCGTGATTTTGAGGAGGCATCCATTCTATTGCAGGATGCCGACCCGGATGCCGTAGAGACCTCCATCCCTGTGGGTGGCCCTGATGGCAAGCCAATGTTTAGATCTGGCCCGTATGACAACGTCCCCAAAATTATGGCGCGTTTGACGCATCAACTTGGCCCGGATGGATTTACGTATCTGATCAGCATTGATCCTGATCAGGGCATCTTCCTGGACAATGCCGAGGCGATAGATTGGGGTATGGATGATGGCAAGGACATTATCTTGACCGACGACGACCGTTGAGTGGATGGTTGTAGGGCGAATTATCCCTTCGCGCTGGCGAAAAATGGGGGTGTGGGCTTATAAAAACACGCCTATCGCGTCATCCAAGAGTCCCTGGCCTACCAAAATCCGCGCCAAACCTGCTCTAGGGAATAAGTGGCTGCGCCAGGTGTACTGGCCTGAATAGATGCCGGTTTTGAATATCAGGGCTGGATCGGTGATCCAGCCCTTTCTCTTTTCCACTGCCCGTTCTGTTGTATAATGTCTCAGTTGAGTTTAGAAAGGAGCACATGGCGAAAACCTACGTTTCCCTGGACTTAGAAACGACCGGCCTGGACCCTATGCGGGATGCAATCATCGAAATCGGCGCCTTGCGTTTCGATGGCGACCAGGTGTTAGAAACTTTCTCCACTTTTGTGCATCCCGGGCGGAAAATTCCCCCCTTCATCACCGAACTGACCGGCATCACCAACACGGATGTGGAAAACGCACCGGGCGGACGTCAGGCCACCTACCGGCTGGCCGAATTTGTAGGCCGCGATCCGGTTGTGGGACACAACATCGGCTTCGACCTGGCTTTCCTGCGCCAACACAACGTCCTGCGCGGCAATCCTGCGATTGACACCTTCGATCTCGCCGGTATCCTGGTGCCGCACGCCGGGCGCTACAGCCTGGCGAACCTCGTCCGCGAGCTGGCAATCGATTTGCCCGCACAGACCCACCGCGCTCTCGATGATGCCATCATGGTACACGCGCTGTTTATCGCTTTGCTGGAGCGCGCCGCGCAACTGCCGCAGCAGACATTGCAAGAAATCGTGCAGTTAGGACAGCGCATCCAGTGGGGACCGAGCAACTTTTTCCGCGACGCGCAGTACGTCCGTCAGCGCCAGGGATTTAGCGGCGGCATCGGCGCGCAGTTGGCCTCCAAGCGCGGTGGCGACGCCGCCGGCCCGTTGTTTGCAGAGGATGATACAGTCTATGAGCCGCTGGAACCGCGCCGTGACCTGCGCCCCATCGACCTGGACGCCCTCACCGCCCTGCTCGACGACGGCGGGCCAATAGCGGAGGTCTTCGCGGAATACGAATATCGCCAGCAACAGGTGGAAATGCTCCAGGCCGTCGGGCAGGCGTTCAACACGAGCCAGCACTTGCTGGTCGAGGCAGGAACCGGCACGGGGAAATCGCTGGCCTATTTGTTGCCGGCCATCGAGTGGGCGGTGCAAAATCGCCAGCGCGTGGTGATTTCGACGAACACCATCAACCTGCAGGAGCAACTGGCGAACAAGGACTTGCCCGAATTATCCAAGGCCCTCTACGAATTCAGGCATCTGGTGCTCAAAGGGCGCTCGCATTACCTGTGTCGTCAGCAGTTCCAGGTGTTGCGCCGGCGCGGCCCGACCACCGAAGATGAGATGCGTGTGCTCGCCAAAGTACTGCTGTGGCTGCCTAACACGCTCGACGGCGACGGTGATGGGCTTTTCCTGCCAACCGGGCAGGAGCAGGCTGTCTGGTACACGCTTTCGGCGGCCAATGAAGCCTGCGATCCGGAACATTGCGGCTTTTATCAGAGCGAACGGTGCTTCTTCTACCGGGCACGGGCGAAGGCCGAGGGCGCGCATATCCTGATCGTCAACCACGCCCTGTTGCTGGCCGACATCGCCGCGCAGAATCGCGTGCTGCCGGATTATGAACTGCTTATCATCGATGAGGCGCATCACCTGGAGCACGCCACAACTGAAGCGCTGCGCTACACCCTCAGTTGGCCGATCTTACAGCGGGTCTTTGAAGACTTGCTCCGTTCACGCCAGAATTTCCCCGGCCTGTTGGAGACGGTGCTGGGATTGGCGGAAGGACAACCGCATAAGGTGGCGACACTGTTACAGGATGCGGTCGTGCGTCTACAGGATGCCGGCGAACGGGTGCAGCATCAGTTGGAAGTGCTGTTTTCTGAAGTGGAGACCTTCCTCAATGAACACGCCGATCAAAACGACAGTTACGCCGTACGACTGCGGATGACGCCCAACGTGCGCGCGGAGCCCAGTTGGAACGATGTAGTGCGGGCGTGGGCGCAGGTGACGCCGCATTTTTCAACCGTGGTGGAGGCATTGACGCAGCTTACGGGCGGCCTTGACGAGCTGACTTCCGCCGAAATCCTCGGTTTCGACGTCGTCCACGCGCGCTTGCTGGGCATCACACGGCAATTGGACGAAGCACGCCGTCAGCTCGAGCAATTTATCGCCGCTCCGCAAGCGAACATCATTGACTGGTTGGAGTCGCAGAACCATTCTCCGTTTACTTTCAACGCCGTGCCCCTGCACGTGGGCGCGCTCATCCGCGAGCATCTGTTCGACAAAAAACGCTCGGTCATCCTCACTTCGGCGACGATGCGCGTGGAGGGCAGTTTCGCTTACATGCGCGAACGGTTGAGCGCGCACGCCGCGGCGGAATTGGCCGTCGGCTCGCCTTTCGACTATCAATCCGCTGCACTGCTCTACATCGTCACCGATGTGCCCGAGCCACGCAATCACGGCTACCAGCAGATTGTAGAACAGACGCTGGTCGATCTGTTCCGCGCGACGCAGGGGCGAGCGCTGGCATTGTTCACCGCCTACACCCAACTGAAGGCCACGGCGCAGGCGATCACCGGCAGGCTGGCACAGGAAGGCATCACGGTCTACGCGCAAGGGACCGGCAGTTCGCGCGCCCAACTGCTCGACAACTTCCGCCGGGGGGAGAAGGCGGTGTTACTCGGTACGCGCTCGTTCTGGGAAGGCGTGGACGTACCCGGCGAAGCGCTCTCGTGCCTGGTGATCGTCAAGCTGCCGTTCGACGTGCCCAACGACCCCATCGTGGCCGCACGCGCCGAGGGCTACGACGATCCCTTCAACGAGTATATGGTGCCGGAGGCGATTTTGCGCTTCACGCAGGGTTTCGGACGGCTGATTCGCACCGCAACGGATCAAGGGATCGTGGTGGTGTTGGACCAACGTGTGCTGACCAAACGTTACGGACGGCGTTTCCTCGATTCGTTGCCCGATCCACTGATCCGCCAGGGGACGCGCGCCCAGCTTCCCGACATCGCCGCGCGCTGGCTGGCCGGCCAACCGTTGCCGGTGGACACCGGTAGCGGCTCCGATCTCGATGACGGCTGGGCCGTCCCCCCACCCGAAGAACCACCGTGGTTTTGGGGCGCCTAACGATTCTAGATTTTGGCTTTTCGATAGATTCGTTCATTCGCTGATTCTTGATTCTTGATTTATTGGAGGCCGTATGCGTATCGTCGTTGATGCTTTTGGTTCGGATACCTGCCCTGGGCCGGATGTGGCCGGAGCCGTGCTGGCGGCGCGGGAATGGGCGCGCGCCGGTTCACAGGACGAAATCATCCTCGTGGGGCCTGAGGAGCGCACCCGTGCGGAACTGGCAAAGCACGATATCCAGGGCCTCAACATCCGCCTGGTCCACGCACCCGATGTGCTCACGATGGCCGATCACGCCGAGGAGGTACGGGACAAGGAGAATTCGTCCATTCGCGTGGGCATGCGCATGGTGAAGAACGATGAGGCCGACGCCTTTGTCTCCGCCGGCAACACCATCGCCTGTCTCTCGGCAGCGATTTTCGATTTGCGGCGCATCCCCGGAATTCGCCGTCCGGCCCTGGCGACGATATATCCGTTGTCTTTGCAGCCGGCGGTCTTCCTCGATATGGGCGCCACCGCCGATCCCAAGCCTGAATATCTCCTGCAATTCGCGCACATGGGGATAATCTACGCCGAGAAAATTCTCGGCATCTCCAATCCGCGGGTAGGGCTTTTGGCGAACGGGGAAGAGGAAGAGAAAGGGACGATGGTGCTGCGGGATACCTTCGCGCTTTTTTCGCAGAGCGGTTTCAACTTCGTCGGCAACGTCGAGCCGAAGGAGGCGGTCAAAGGGCATGCTGACGTCATCGTCACCGATGGCTTTACGGGCAACATCCACATCAAAACGGCAGAGGCGGTTGTCTCTTATATTAAGTTGATCGTCAAACATGATGTGTTGAGCAGCGTGCTGGCGAAAGTGGGATTGGTTTTGCTTCTTCCGGCTCTGCTAGTAGCACTGCCCGGATGGCTCTGCCTTTGGCCTGCTCTCAAAAAGTTGATCAAGCGGCTGGACTATGCCGAAGTCGGCGGCAGTTTGCTGTTGGGCGTCGATGGCGTGGTCATCGTGGGGCATGGGCGCTCCAACGCCAAAGCGGTACAGAGTGCCATTCGCCGGGGTCGTGAAGCCGTGGCAGCGCAGATTATCCCCACGATCAAAAGCGGGTTGGAAACCCCCTCTGTGAACTCTGTGTCCTCTGTGGCTAAAAACGCGCAGATTACCCCCACGATCAAAAGCGGGTTGGAAACCCCCTCTGTGAACTCTGTGTCCTCTGTGGCTAAAAACGCGCAGATTACCCCCACGATCAAAAGCGGGTTGGAAACCGACCGTCGGGGATCCCGTGCCTGAGCGAACCCGCGTTGTCGTCACCGGCATGGGTGCCATCACACCGGTTGGATTGTCGGTGCGCGAGACGTGGGAGAACGCGCTGGCCGGCAAGTCCGGCATTGCACCGATTCAACGTTTTGATGCGTCGCCATATCCCGTGCGGATTGCCGGCGAGGTCAAGGGGTTTGATCCTGAGCGCTATTTTCCACGCAAAGAAGCGCGGCGGATGGCACGCTGCTCCCAGTTTGCCCTTGTCGCTGCCCAGGAAGCGCTGGCGGACGCAGGGTTGCCGACGCCGGTGCCGGATCCCGAACGCACCGGAACCGTCATCGGTGTGGGCATGGGAGGGTTGGATTATGCGCTGGAGCATGCCCAGAAATTGTGGCGTCAGGGGTTACGGGGCATCAATCCCTTTGCGCTGGTAGCCTCGTTGCCGAACATGCCGTCGTATCACGTCAGCCTGCTGTCAGGCGCCCAGGGACCTATCGCCACGCCCGTCGCGGCGTGTGCGACAGGGTCACAGGCGATTGGCGAGGGGGCAAATCTCATCCGCCAGGGGTGGGCCGATATCGTGCTGGCCGGCGGCGCGGAAGGCCTGATTATCGACGTGTCGGTCGTCGGTTTCGCTATCATGGGAGCACTCTCGCGGCGCAACGATGAACCGGAGCGCGCCAGCCGCCCCTTCGACAAAGATCGCGATGGATTTGTGGTGTCTGAAGGCGCGGGAGTTCTGGTTTTAGAGCATTTGGAGCACGCTCAGGCACGCGGTGCGCACATCTACGGAGAAGTGCTCGGTTATGCGTCGTCGTCGGATGCGTACCACATCGCCCAGCCCGATCCGGAGGCGCGTGGCGTGCGCCGGGCCATGACGTGGGCGCTGCAAGATGCCGGCGTTGCGCCGGAAGACATCGATTATATCAACGCGCATGGCACATCCACGCCGCTCAATGACACCCTTGAGACATTGGCGCTGAAGAAAGTTTTCGGCGCTCATGCTTATAAACTCGCCATCAGCTCCAACAAATCAATTTTCGGTCACACCATGGGAGCGGCAGGCGCCATCGAGACCATTCTGACGTTCAAAATGTTTGAGGAAGGGTTAATCTTGCCAACCCTAAATCTCGACAACCCGGACCCGGCGTGTGATCTGGATTATGTGCCGTGGAAACCCCGCCCCATGAAGGCGCACATCGCTTTGAAAAACGCTTTCGGCTTCGGTGGGCAAAACGCCTGTCTTGTGCTCTCCCGTTGGAATGAGGCTACATAGAAATGAGACCAACAACTGAGGACTTACGCAAATTTCCGTTTGTAGTGACGGCTTTAGCCGTTCTTAGCTCCTAAGAGACGCCTGAAGGCGTCACTACAAATCCCCCGCCGCTTGATTCGAGCCAGGCTTGCGTAAGTCCTGAACTATCAGACTAACGACTATGAGACTATCTTGGAGGAACTATGCGTCTGATTGCCGACGAAGCGAAGATTAAGACCCGGACTCGGACCGGGGAACTGGCTCCACTGGTGGGTCTCGCACTGCTGATCATCGCCATGGCGCTGGCGTTTCTGAAACCAGCGTGGATCTGGGTAGCGTTGATTTTGATATGGCTGGGTTTTATGGCTTCTATGATGGGCGGTTATCTAGGCGGGCGCTATGTGGGACCGTTAGCGCATCACAAGAAGGTGCCGGAGGCGCTCAAGGGCCTGGAAAACAGCTTCACGCTGCTGATGTACAAGACGCCCGTCCCCTTTGTCGTGATGGACGCCGGCGGCCTGACGACGGTTCTGGTCAGGGGACAGAACGGGCGAATCACCTACCAGAACGGTAAATGGCGTCACAAAGACAAATGGGGGTGGCTGAAGCGCTTTGCCGGTCAGGAAAGCCTGGGGCGTCCGGATCAGTTGGCGTTGTTGGAAGCCGAGGACCTGCGCCGTTTTCTGCACAAGCGATTGCCGGAAGGGATAGAAGTGCCGGTGCGTCCGGTCATTCTGTTTGTCCATCCCGATGCCATCGTGGAGGCTGCGGATTCGCCGGTGCCGGTTTTCCGCGAGAGCGAACTGAAGCGCTGGCTGCGACGGGAGGGACGCCGTCCTAATTTGCCCAAGGAGACTGTGGAAGCCTTATACGCGGCGTTGCGGATCGAAGCGGAGGATTAACGCCGCAGTTATGCTGACATTCATAGGACTTACGCAAATTTCTGTTTGTAGTGACGGCTTTAGCCGTTCTTAGCTCCTAAGAGACGCCTGAAGGCGTCACTACAAATCCTCCGCCGCTTGATTCGAGCCAGAGTTGCGTAAGTCCTGATTCACTACGGCAACGGTGGCGGAACTGCACCAAAAAGACTCGCCAGATCGGGCACATCGCCCGCTTTGGCCCAGTTCGCCATCCCAGCCTTCCAGACCAACGTATCGCGGGTCAGTTGCCCCGAGCGGATTTGCTGTTGCAGCGTTCCCATATCAAACGGCCCCTGCTGTTGTCCGCCCACGGCAACGTAGAACGTGACGGCCTGCGGAATCGGCGGCGGTGCGGCAGCGGGCGCCGTCTGCTGTGCATGCGGCGTTGCGGCCTGCCCAAGCATCTGCCCCATCGCTGCGCCTAGCCCAACCCCGGCGCCCAATCCAACACCCGCTCCGGCAGTGCCCTGGTTTTGCGCGGCTTCGCGCATCGCCTGGGCACCCTGGTACTGCATGTACGCGCCCATATCGCCGATGGCGCCCATCGCGGCGCGGGCATCGATGGCCTTGGCCGTCTCTTCGGTGGGCGAAATCGCCTCAACGTAGAACGAATTGAGCGTGACGCCGCGCGAAGCAAACTCCTCCTGCGCTTTGGCGCGAATCCCGGCGCTCAACTCTTCCACGAAAGCCGCCATCTGGATGATGGATTTGCCCATCTCTCCAATGAGGTCCATCATCTTAGTGAGGAGAATGCTGCGGAAGAAACCCTGGATATCGTGCGTACTGTAAAGGTTTTGCGTCCCGACAATCTTGGCCACAAAGAGCTGGGGATCGGTGATCTGAATGGCGTAAGTCCCGTATCCAGTCACACGCGCCATCCCCAGAATCGGATCGGGGATAGTGATGGGCTGCGGCGTGCCCCATTTCATGTCCGTCAACTCTCGCAGGGTGACGAAGTACACTTCCGCCTTGAACGGCGTTTGGCCGGAGAACGCCTTGCCGATCAGGTCAACGAGACCGGGGATGTTGGCGGTTGTGATCGTATGTCGCCCCGGCCCGAAGGTATCCAGTGCCTTCCCATCGCGGAAGAAGACCGCGGCCTGTGCTTCGCGTACAATCAACTGACTGCCAATACGAAAATCTCCGGCGCCGCGCTCAGGCAAACGATGAACGATTTCCCCCCGTCCCTCATCTACATATTCAATAACATCTAAAACGCGAGTCATAGTTCTTCACCTCCGATTCTGTTATCCGTTACACACCGGTGCTGGCCGTCTGGCGCAGCACATCCTGACGCTCGTCGAATGTCGTATTGGCCTCACGGGCCAGATCGCGTACCATCAGGATGAGGGAGCGTATCTCCTCGCCCTCCATGCCGGTGCGTGCATTGCTGATGGCATTCTCAATACGATCGGCGTATCCCACTAATGCAGTGTCGAATTCGTACACGCGGTCCAGGTCCTCTTCTTTGATCTTCACCGCATCAAATAGCCCCCCATAACCATAAGCTGCGGTACGGACACGGTCGATGAAGGTCTGGACTTGAGTGGCAGCGCTGCCGGTTTCGTCGAGCAGATCGAACTTGCCCGCTTCGATGAGGTCTTGTTGCAGTCCGTCAAGTTGAGTTTTGACGGTGCGCATCCGGCTGACAATGTGGTCGCGGAGCAATTTATCGGCCTCGCGGCGTTGTTCCTTTTCTTTATAACCTTTATATCCGGGGATCTTGGCGACCAACTGCTCAAAGCCGGACATTTCGCCCTTGATATTCTCGAGCAAACTCATAGTTACCTCCTCATACGATCAGGTGATTTTTTTTGAAATGGCTTTTGTCGGGAAAGAACATTCTGCTTATTGACATATTGTAGCACAGAAATGTTGATGGGAAAGTCAAAACCGGGCTATTCATCATCGTTTATGGATACGTTGAGCGCAAGAAAAAGGTTGCATCAATGACTTTCCCGGTGTCGCACGACCAGCACGGGGCGATGTGCTTCGGCAATGACCTCCTCGGTGATGCTGGGCATGTAAAATCGGCGTCCACTACTTTGGGGCGCATACGTTGAGCCGAGGGCCACCAGGTCATATTCGCCTGTGCGGATTTCCGCCATGATTTGTTCCGCCACGACGCCATGCCGCAGGCTGATCCCCGTGTCGATGCCGAGCGCGCGCAGGGTATCGCGTCCCGCTTTCAGATTGCGTCCCTGGGGGGTGTCGGTTTGCAAAAGCGCGCCCCACGCATCTTCGATTTCGTGCAAAACGGGATAGTGAAGGGTGGGCTGTGGAATCACATAGAGGATAGTGACCTCGGCGTGGGTAGCCTGGGCGATTTGCCCGACTAAGCGGATCGTCTCCACGGGATACCATAAATCGCTACTGCACAGCAGGATCCGTTGCAGCGTGGGACGGTCAGAAGGCACGATGAGTACCGGCACACTCACGGTTTGCAGGACACGGCGGATGAAAGGCCCCCGCAGCCAGCGCTGCAGTCGCCCGCGTTTCAGCAGTCCCACGATCACCAGGTCATACGGCACTGTTTCAGTCTGGGCGATGATGGCGCGCCGCGGCGTGTCCGTCTGGGTGAGTAAAGTACAGGGAAGTTCGGCTGTCCGCAAGCGCGTGCATACATCCGTTGCGGTCGTGACGAGGAGCGGTGAGGGGGATTGTGGCGTTGCTATCAGCAAGGTCACCTCGGCGTGCAAGTGCAAGGCGAGCCGTTCTCCCAATGCCAACACCGGTTGACTGCGCGGGGTGTCATCGATACATAGCAGCAGACGCATCACTTCCTCTGGCTTCTCCATAGTGTACTCCCCCCATCTTCAATCAATGTCAGGACTTACGCAAGCCTGGCTCGAATCAAGCGGCGGAATAGTTACCAATCAATAAAACTCTCCGGCCAGATAGGCGCGAGTCTTCGCTTCCTGCGGATTGTGCAGCACTTGTTCTGCCGGACCGTGTTCGATCAATTCGCCCATGTACATAAAAATCACGTAATCAGCCAAACGGCGCGCCTGGCGCAGAACATGGGTCACCATCACAATGCTGTAGTCCGTTTTCAATTCCAGCAGGCGGCCTTCAATGCGCTGTGACGAGAGCGGGTCCAGGGCGGACGTGATTTCATCGCAGAGCAGTACCTCCGGTTCGACGGCCAGACCGCGCGCCAGGCACAGTCGCTGCTGTTGGCCGATGGAGAGGGCGGAGGCCGGGGCGTTCAGACGATCCTTGACTTCTTCCCAGATGCCGGCAGCCTGGAGTTGCTTTTGCACCAGCGCATCCAGCACCTCGCGCTTGCGTATCCCATACAGTCGGGGGCCGTAGGCCACATTATCATAGATGGACATGGGCAGGGGGAAGGGGCGCTGCGCCAGCAGGCCGATGCGCTTGCGCACGTCGGTCACATCCACATCGGGCGCGTAGATGTCCTGCCCGGCGAAGAAAATCTGTCCCCACACCCGGACGCCGGGGGTCAACTCGACCAGGCGGCACATGGAGCGCAGTAACGTCGTTTTGCCACAACCCGACGGTCCGATGATGGCCGTGATCTGTCGCGCCGGGATGGCGACGCTTACATCTCGGACGGCCCGATGATCGCTATAGGCGACGTTCAGACCTTGAACCTGGATAATGGGATCAGTATTCATTGTTATGACCCTAGCGCACGACATGGCGGGTAAGATGTCGGGTGAGGAGCCGGGAGACGAGGCTGATGAGCAGGACGATGAGGGTCAACACAAGCGCAGCGGCGTAAGCACGTTGGCGTACTTCGGGGACGGGCGTGCCCAGTTGGAAGAAGACGGCCAACGGCAGCGACGCCGCCGGACGCAGCAGTGAGGTGGGCAGTCGATCGGTGTAGCCGGCGGTGAACAGCACCGAGGCTGCGTCGCCGATGCCGCGTCCAAACGCCAGCAAAATCGCCGTCAACAGCCCTGGCAAGGTCTGGCGGAGCAAAACGTGCTGCGCCATCTCCAAGCGCGTCGATCCCAGAGCATAGGCGGCCTCCTTCAACTCGGCGGGGGCCATCTGCATGACCTCATCCATCGTGCGCACCATCACCGGCAATTCCAGTAGCGTCAACGTGATGATCCCCCCCAGCAACGAGGCGCGCATCCCCATCCACAACATTAAAATGAACCCAAAAGCTCCAAAGACGATGGAAGGCACCCCCCACAGCACATCGAGGGCCAGGCGTACCCCTTCAACCAGGCGTGCGTTTTTGGCGAACAGTTGCAGGTAAAACACGACACCCAGACTGAGCACCAGACTGAGCACGGTAGCACCGCCCGCCAATGCCAGCGAACCGGCAATCGCGTTGAGGATGCCGCCCTCTTTGCCCAGGTAATAGCCGCCCTGAGGCACTTGTGTCACCATGGCCCAATTGAGCGCGGGCAGTCCTTTGACCAGGACGGTCGCCAGGATGAGTACCAGACTTCCCAGGACGATGACCATCGAGATCAGCATCAGCCCGACGAAAAAGCGCTCTTCAATGTGTTTACGTTGGCGTCGTTTCATCGTTCCTCGTATCCTTTTCACTCTGTCCGTTTGACGGCCCGCAGTAGAAACAGGCGTGCGATGATGGTGAAAATCAAGACAATCAACAATAAGATGAATGCTGCTGCCAACAGCGCCGCATCGTAGAGAGGGATGGACATCATCTCGCCGTAGTTGTTGGCGATGAGCGCCGCCAGGGGATACCCGGCGTCGAAGATGGAGCGGGGAATCTGCGGCACATTGCCCACGACCATCATCACGGCCATCGTCTCGCCGAAGGCGCGTGAGAAGCCGAGGATGATGGAGGCGATGATGCCCGGCAGCGCACGACGCAACACGACGCCCTTGACGGTCTGCCAGCGGGTGGCGCCCAGCGAGAACGCCGCTTCGCGCAGGCCGTCCGGCACGGCATAAATGACTTCTTCTGCCGTCGAGATGATCACCGGGAAGATCATCGTCGCCAACACGATCCCCCCGGCCAGGATGCTGTAGCCGGTGGGATTCTGCGTCTGCAACAGCGTCACATGGGGAAAGTGCTGTTGGCTCCACGGGATGAGTATATCGCGGATGAAGGGCACAATCATCAGCACACCCCACAACCCGTAAACGACCGAAGGGATGCCGGCCAGCAAGTCGATCAACGGTTTGACGATTTCGCGCAGACGATGCGGCGCATACTCCGCCAGGTAGATGGCGCACAACAGACACGGCGGGACGGCCAACAGCATCGCCAGCATGGTGACCGACAATGAACCGACGATAAAGGGGAGAAATCCAAACTCTTTTTGCAGCGGTCGCCATGCCGATGAGGTCAAGAGCTGGCCGATTGAGACGATATCCAGCAGAGGACGGGCGCGCAGCAACAGCGCCACCGCAATGAGTGGCACCAACGCAGCGGCCAGGGCTGCCAGCGCCCCCATCCCCCATCCGGCAACTCGCTCTTGGCGTTGTCGGCGAGACACATTACTCATGACCCATTTCTCGTGATTCTCTACTCGATCTTCGCCAATTCCGTTTGTACTTGCGCCTCGGTGAGGGGAATGTAGCCGGTGGGTTCGGCGAACGACTGCCCGGCGGTGAGTGTCCAGCGGATGAAGGCCAGTGTCAATCCGGTCGGCTTGCCTTTGGTAACCAGGTTGAGTCCCCGCGCAGGCGGCGACGGATAGCGCCGTTCGGCGATGGCAAGCATCACGCCTTGCTTGTCGGCGTAGTAGTTTTCGACGTCGTCCAGGGTACCGTTCTCATTCATGTCTATCGGCGCAATGTCAAGGTTCTCGATAGGCTTGCCGGTGTTCATATCGTAGGCGAAGTTAAGGTTGTTGAAACCAATCCCCAGCGGGTCTTGGGCGACGGCTTCCGCCAGACCGGGATCACCGTAGACGGCCACGCCCTGCAAATCTTCTTGCTTGTACTGGCCGAGGTAGAGCGCCCATGTTTCGGCGGCGCCGCAGGCGTCGGAACGGGTGTAGACGTGGATTTCGTCAGTGATGCTGGCGTCGTCCAGAACATCCCCCCAGGTTTTGGCCTTTCCCATCCAGATGGCCTCGAAGTCGGCGCGGGTGAGACCCTGGGCTTGGATCCTGGCAAGCTGGGGGTTATGGGCATTGATGGTCGGCAGGACTGCATCCGCAACCACGGTGACCCAGAACGCGCCCTGGTCAATTTCCTCCTGCTTGACCTCACGGGAAACCATGCCAATGTCGGCGGCCCCGGACAGCGCGTCGGTCATGCCCTTGCCGGCGCCGCCGGCCGAGATGTCGAATTGGACATCGGGATACACTTTCCGAAACTCCTCGCTCCACTGGACGACCATGGGGTATAATGCCCAGGCACCGGAGATGGTGAGGGTGCCGCTCAACTTCTCGTCGTCGCCTGGATGATCCGTTTTGCTGCATCCGCCGAAAAGCAGGCTCATCACCATCACCGCCGCGAAAACTTGGCCCCAGGTTTTACGTGTCATACTTGCCTCCTTATCATCATTTCTCATTTTTAGTTTCTGGTTTCTCACTGCTCACTGCCAGATCTGCCAACGTCGTGTTTTCCATCATCTCGGCGACGACATCACGAACTTGCTTCATCACTTTACGCAAGCCGCACTTTTCCATATCCGGGCAGCCGCACGTCTCGAAGGCGGTCGCGCTGACGCAGGGGATAGGCGCCAACGGTCCATCCAGCAAGCGGATGACTTCGGCCAGCGTGATGTCTTCCGGCGGACGGGCCAGGCTGTAACCACCCTGCGCCCCTTTTTGGCTGTTCACGATGCGTCCATGTTTCAAGGCAAGCAGAATTTGCTCCAGAAATTTTGTGGGAATGTTGTTTCGTTCTGCTAGTTCCTTGTTGGATATGGGGTTGTTGGTATAATGCGCGGCCAAGTCTTGGAGGGCGCGCAAACCATATTCTCCGCGTTTTGACAGTTTCATACGACTCCCGGAAGATGAACAAAGCATATAAATTATATAGGTTTACTAGATTTAGTGTATACGACTTTATCAGGTTTGTCAAGAGGGGAAAATGCGAATTCGGGTGCACCGACTTGAAAAGATGGACATTTTCACAGAATAGAGTACAACAATCCCTATCTGAAAATAGCATGGGTAGGCTGGGACTCCGGACCGTCCTACCATGGGAGGACGAAAAGACAATGGACATAAAACATACGTGCTGGTTCATTCGTGGCATTGGATTGTTGCTCAGTGTAGGGTTGATCGGCTGTACCGCATCCACGCCTCTCCCGACGGCGATGCCGACCGCGCTGTCGCCGGCAACGTCGACCTCAGTGCCGACTGTCCGCCCGGCTACGGCAACATCGGAGCCACCGACGGCACCCGCCACCGCTACCGCGCGTCCTACAGACACCGCCACACCCACACCGACCGCGCTGCCCACCTCCACGCCCACGGCAGCGCCGACCGCCACGGCGACCGCGATACCCACGGAGACACCAACCCCAACGCCGGAATTCATCATCACACCGCTTGGGGCATTGCCCGACCATATAGATGAGGAGGTGACCGTAGTCGGCAAGGTGGTGGCGACGGCCAGCTTCTCGCAAGGGTTCAAGTTCACCCTCGACGATGGCTCCGGGAAGGTGACGTTGTTGATGTGGCACAACGTCTACGACGATTGCTACGCCGCGCCGCGGCTAAACATCGGCGCGGAGGTGCGCGCCACCGGCGATGTAGGTCAGTACGAAGGGGAACTACAAGTCGAACCGCGCTTCGGCAGCCAGGTGAAGGTGCTACAGCCGGGCGGGGCGTTCGCGCCGCCGGTCGCGCTCAACACCCTGGGCAACTATCTGGGACAGGTAGTGCAGGTGAGCGGGGAAATCGGCAATGTTTCCGGTAGCAGCCAGAGTGTGACCATCTCCATTTTCGACGCCACCGGCGCGGCGCCGGTCTTTATCTGGCGTACCACCCTCGACCGCATCCCCAACGCCAATCCTGCTCTGGGGACAGTCGGAACGCGCTTGCGGGTGATCGGCGTCGTCCAGGAATATCGCGGCAGCCTCGAAATCGTACCCACGCTGCCCTACGATGTTGAAATACTGACGCCGTAACGTGTCACTATTTTATTCAGCCGCCGGCAGTTTCACCCGCGACAACGTCAGCGAGGACAGCACAAACAGCGCCGCGTACAGCGCGAAGATGACCAGATAACCCAAGCCCGGTCGCAGTGCGTTGAAGAAATCCGCCAGTGGGCCCCCCATCCCCGCGCCGACGATCCCCGCGCCGGCGCCCGCCAGGTTCGAGATGCCCAGGTAGCGTCCCGCGTCCTGCTGCGGTGCGAGATCCGTGCCCAGCGCCCAGTTCGTCGCCATAAACGTCCCCGCCCCCAGGCCGATGATGCAACCGGCGACGATGACCAGCGGCATCGTGGAAGCGAAAAGCAACAGCACCGTTCCACCCGCTGCGACGAGGCCGGCCAGCATCACCAGGCGCTTGCGCCCGATGCGATCCGCAAGATAGCCGCCGCCCAGCGCCGAGGGGATCAAGAAGCCCGCGACGGCTGCCATCAACATAGTGGTAGTGGTAGCCGGTTTGGGGACGTGCAGTACGTCTGCCAGATAATACTGGGCAAAGCCCTGCACCGACCCGACCGCCGCCAGAAAGAGCAGCCGGTTGACAATCCACCAGATGAAACTCTTTTGCTGACGCGCCTCTGCGCCGATCCCCACCCATGCGCCCAGGTAAACGCCCACGAAAATCGCGCCCGCCATGCCGATCAATCCCATCAGACCGACGAAGGCCACCTGCACGCCGACCGATGCCCCACGCGTCGTGACCAGGTCGCCGCTGGCGGTGACCAACCATATTGCAAAGCGCGTCACCGTGACAAAGATCGCGGTGAGGAAAACCAGGCGCAGCAGCGCCTCGCTTATCCCACCGACGGGCTTGTCGCGCAGCGGCTCCTCGTGAACGCAGAACACCGTCACCAACGCCGAGAGAACGAATCCGGCGATGATGATCCCCACCACCGTTCCGACTTTACCCGCATCCACCAGCGGCCCAATGAACATCACCAGAAAAATGGGGATCAGTTCAAAGACGGCCTTGACGCCCGAGGCACGCCCGCGCTGGTGTTCCGGCACCAGGTCGGGGATGAGACCTTGCAGCGCGCCATGCGCCACATTCGATGAGACTTGCAGCATGACGATGCCGAGCAACAGGACCACGTAGGCAGTGGGGACGCCGAACGTTGGCCGGAAAAAGCTATCCAGCGACGAGCCGACAAACGCCGGCGCAAGCCCGACGATAACGAGGAACAGCACATTGAACACCGTCCCCGCTACAATGAAAGGCCGCCGTCGTCCATAACGGGACATACTGCGGTCGCTCAACATCCCGGCGAGGGGCTGTACCAGCATCGCCACCGCCAGGCCGACTACGCGCACCGTCGCCAGGTAGGTGTTCTTCTGCTCCGGCGGCATGAAGAGCAGTATCAGGTACGGCAGCAGAATCGGCGTGATTGTGCCGGAGGCGATGTTCAGCCCCAGCCAGTATGAGTTGATGGTCAGATAATCATACCAGCGCATATCTTTTTTCATCGGATGGCTCCTGTTTTCAGCACGCAGCGTACCAATTCTGCGGCGGGGGGACTTTTTTCTCCCTCTCCCCAGTGTTTTCGCTGGGGAGGGAGCAGGGGCGAAAGCTACGGATTACAAAGGTTCGTCCATGGCCGTGTGGATAGTTACGCCAGGCCGCGAATAACATCCCATGAAGCCAACGCCTCCTCGATCTCCAGCTCGAAAATGATGGGGCCGTTGAAATTCACTTCCGTCAGCCGGTCGAGGAAGCGCGCAAGGTCCAAATCACCCGTGCCCAGGACGCTGTGATCCTTGCCGTAGACGATCTCCTGCTGTGACGCCGGTATGGGCGCGTCGTGCAGGTGGATCTCGGCCAGACGCGGCAGGCACAATTCAAGCGCGTCGAAGAATTCCACGTCACCAGCGAAGCCCGACAGCACGTGCCCGGTGTCGAAGCAGAGCGACAGGTTAAGCTGCTCCGCCATTTCCAGCGTGAGATCGAGCGGGAACTCAATCGTCTCAATCGCCAGTTGGCGGCTGGGGATGCCGGTCTCGCTCAAGAGGGTATGGAGGCTCTCCAGCGCGCCAGCCTGGAACTGCCGCATCAGCATCGCCCGGCCCAAATCCGGCAATTTCATCCGGTAGAACTCTGCGGCGAGCGCGCCGGTGGCGTGCAGCACGTAGACCTCCGGTTGCAACGGCAGCGTCGCACGGACGACGTCGATGAGCGCGCGGACCGATCCATGGCGCACCGGCGTCAGCGGCGTCGAGGGTTCCACGGACCACAGCGGCAGGTGGACGGTATACGCCAGCCCCAGTTCCGCCTTTAGTGCTGCCAGCCGTTCCATGGCGGATGGAGCAAATGCCTGCGGCATGAACATCACCAGATCGCCGCCTAACTCTACCAGGTTGAAGCCGTGAGCGTGCAACTTGCGTACCAACGGGGCGTTCTCGAAAGTGGTGATGTAGCCCATCATCTCTTGCGGACTCAACCCGGCAGGGATCAGTTCTTTCATCTGCATGGTCATGATGCCAAAACGCATAGGTATCCTCCTCGGAAAATAAACCGGTCAATAAGATAAGGGAGAATTTTTGGGGAGGATTTTGCAGGCAGGCTACGCCTGCCTGCAAAATCCTCCATTTTTTCTTCCCCTCCCCAGTCTGTTGGGCCGGGGACAGAGGAGGGGAAATCTCCTCACCGTACTCACAGAACTCAACGGTTACGTCCGTTTAATCTGCTGATCGCATGGGCAGCCCATGACACAGGTCGGAAAAGTTGCAGGGATGATAGTACAGCTTTTTTAGTGCTTGAAACTCCGTTGTCCGGTGAACACCATCGTTGCCCCGGCCTCGTTGACGGCTTCGATGACCTCGATATCGTTGAGGGAGCCACCCGGCTGGATGACGGCGGTGACGCCTTCACGCAGGCCCACGTCCACGCCGTCGCGGAAGGGAAAGAACGCATCGGAGATCATCGCCGCGCCCTGCAAGCCGCCGTGAGCGGCGGCAACGTCAGCGTCGATCTCGGCCTGTGCGTCTGCATCCAGATAGCGATAGGCATTCCGGTAGCGGGTGTAGGCCAACCGCTCGACCATGTTGCGATACGCCTTGTCGCGGGCGATGACGGCGACGCCCACGCGATCCTGCTCGCCCGCGCCGATCCCCACGGTGACGCCATCCTGCGCGTAGAGCACCGAGTTGGACGTGACGCCCACCTCGACTTTCCAGCCAAAGAGCATAGCGGCGATTTCCTGCTCCGTGGGCGCACGTTTGACGCTGTAAGTCGCTCCCTGGCGTGTGACCGTCGCCGGCAAAAAGTCGGCGGCGGTCTGCGTCTGTAGCGCAAACGAGAGCTGCGCGATAACGCCGCCGTCGATGAGGCTCTTGAAGTCCACGAAACGTTCGGCGGCAAACTCGGCCAGCCGCGCGATGGCGCCGATGCGCATAATGCGCAGATTCTTGCGCGCAGCAAGGACGGCTACCGTACCTTCCTCGTACTCCGGCGCGACGACGACCTCGGCGTATTGTTCGGCGATAGCTGCGGCGGTCGGCAAGTCTACGGGGCGGTTCAGTGCGATACAGCCGCCAAACGCGGCGATGTGATCGGCCAAATCGGCCTTGATGTACGCCTCGACAAGGGTGTCCGCCGCCGCGACGCCGGAGGGGTTGTTGTGTTTCATGATGGCAACGGTGGGCCTGTCCATCAGATAGCGCAGGATGTTCAGGGCGTTGTCGGCGTCGGTGAGGTTGATCTTGCCAGGATGCTTGCCGAATTGCAGCAGCTCCGCGTCGGAGACAAGATAGCGGCCGGGCGCAATCGTCGTCACCTCGCCGATGGTGAGGTTGCCGTTGATGAGCTTGTAGAACGCGGCTTCCTGCCCGGGATTTTCACCATAGCGCAGTCCCTTGCGCACACCGTCGATTTCCCAGGCCACTTTTTCGTAGACCAATGTTGAGCGCCGGTCGTCGAAGACAAAACTGATTTCCATCCGCTCCGGGAAATGATCATCCATGATCGTGCGATACGCTTTTTTCAAGTCCCGTGTCATCGTCTCCCCCTCATCAGTGATGAACCATGAGTCATGGGGAATGAGGGACAAGACTCACCCGTCTCGACGCCTCACTCCTTACCCTTTTGACTCTTCACTCATCTCATACACCCTCGGCACATCCGCCGGGTCCTGCGCGCTCAAATAGGCGCTGATGGCTGCATCATAGCTGGCGGTGTAGGCAAAGGCTTTGCGGGCAAACTCGAAGCGCGTTTGCAAGTCGAGCGCGCCGCGATTTGCGCGGAGCTTGCTCAACAGCGGGGCGTAATCCGCCGGATCGACGATCGGGGTGACGCGCAGGTAGTTCTTCGCCGCGGCCCGCAGCATACACGGCCCGCCGATGTCGATGTTGGCGCGCGCTTCTTCGACAGTCACCTCTCCTCGCATCACCGTAGCCACGAAGGGGTACAGGTTCACCACCACCATATCGATGGGGATCGCCGTCGTGCGTGCCAGATCGGCCCGGTGGGCTTCGTTGTAGGTTTCGGTGAGCAATCCCAGGTAGATTTTGAAATCCAGCGTCTTGACCAGCCCGCCCTGCGTCTCCGGCTGTCCGGTATAATCCGATACTTGCATCAGATGGCGGGCCGTGCCCATCGCGCCCAGGATTTCGGACACATGGGTATACGTTCCGCCGGTGGAATAAAAGTGGATGTACGGATTGAGCGCCACCAGGCCGGGGATGAGTACCTCCAAATCCGTTTTGTCGGACACGCTGAGCAGCACGTGTTGAATGGTGACCCAATTATCGACTTTCTGAACAATGTTGACCATAGGCTCTCCTCACAAATGACGAATGCGCACATAGGCGATAAAAATGCAACCCGTCAGGTCCACCCAAAGTCTAAAATCCACCATCGTCCATCGCCAATGGAATACCTCCATTGTATATGGAAGCACCAAGACAGTCAACCCGGCAAATTTTTCACGGCGATTGGCATCTCCCCAAGATGTGCTATGCTAAAGCCGCAGTGTCGTAGCGCGAGGGGGCAACAGGTATAGTGCAAATGATGGGGCGACGCGGGGGCCGGTCTCTGACCGCGCCCGCCTGGGACCTGGGGTAGCCCGGTCGGAGACCGGCCACAGCTCTGCAGGCGCAAGTGTCAGATGAGTGTCTTCCTTTCTCCGATACTCGGTCTTATACCCGCTGTCAACGCGCGTCGGGGGTAAATTGCCCATTCGCCCTGCCAAACCGACTTTTTTCGAGGCAGAAACCGGACGTCCTATGGCAAAGAAAAGCGCTCTCGAAGGTCAGCTATCCGCTCTGCACGCTTTGCGCACCGCGCCTGTCACAGCGGATGGATTGTCGCAGTTGCGCCAGGCTTTGGCGAGTCGCCAGAGTCATGTTGCCACGGCAGCCGCCGAAATCATCGCCGAAGCGGAACTCGCCGAGCTGGAACCCTACCTCGTCGAAGCCTTTGCGACGTTTATGTCCATGCCCGCCAAGAGCGATCCAGGTTGCCGGGCAAAAACGGCCATTGCCAACGCCCTGCGCGCGTGTGAGTGTCACACCGAAGATGTGTTTTTGCAAGGGATACATCACCGGCAGATGGAACCGGTGTGGGGCGGGCAGGTCGACACAGCCGCCCCTTTGCGGGGTGCATGTGCGCTTGGGCTGGTGCAGATGCACTCCCGTCACGCGCCGTTCGAACTGGCGCGCCTGCTCGCCGATCCCGAATCCGATGCCCGCATCGCTGCCGCCCGCGCGCTCGCTTATAGCGGCGACCCGGCAAGCCTGCCACTCTTGCGTTTCAAAGTCCTCAGCGGCGATACGCACACGACAGTTCTCTACGAATGTTTTCTGGCGTTGCTCAAACTCGACGTGGAAACATCGTTGGCATTCGTCGCGGATTATCTCAGGAGCGCCGACCCCGCTATTGCTGAATCCGCAGCGTTGGCATTAGGTGAGTCGCGGCAAGAGGCGGCTTTCGCGGTGCTGCGCGAGGCGTGGGAGGATACCTTCGATGGGGAACGCCGCCGCACCCTCCTGCTGGCGCTGGCAACACTGCGCAGTGAACCGGCCCTGGACTATGTGCTGGACATCGTCCGCAACGAGGCGCGTGTTCATGCCGATGCAGCATTGGAAGCATTGCGGATGTATCAACACGACGAGACGATCTGGCGGCGGGTCGAAAAAGCCCTCGCGGAGCGTGAGGTGAGTGGTTGACCCGGCGCGAGTTGCGCGTGCAACTGGTGGGTACGGTGGAACCGCAGTCCGAGGAGCTTCTCACCGCAGCAGAATTGGAGGACTTGCAGCGGCGTATCGCTGCCAGGAGGTCAGATGTTCACTGAACAAGATTTCGATATCTTCATGCGCGCGCTTAGTTTTGCAGCGTGCAAGCATCAGAATCAACGCCGCAAGGGACGCGCCCGCTTGCCTTACATCCATCACCCGATCCGGGTAGCCGAGATTCTGTGGTGTGTGGGCGCAGTTCGGGATATGCCTACGCTGGTCACAGCCCTGCTTCACGATACGCTTGAGGATACAGAAACTTCCGCCGGGGAACTGGAGACGCTTTTCGGTGCAGAGATCCTGGCGCTGGTTTTGGAAGTGACCGACGACAAATCCCTGCCCCAAGCCACACGCAAGCAACTGCAAATCGAACACGCCCCGCACCTTTCGACCAAGGCCCGGCTGGTCAAATTGGCAGACAAAATTAACAATGTGGATGACGTGAGCCACGATCCACCTGAAGACTGGACGCTAAAACGTCGCCTGGAATATCTGGATTGGGCGGAGGCTGTGGTCGCCGGATTGCGCGGCGTCAATCCTTCCCTGGAAGCATATTTCGACGCTGTCGTGCGCAAGGGGCGCGAAATGTTGACCGAAAAGAAAAGTCCTTGAAAGGCATAGCCCTTCAAGGACTTTGTGTTGATGAAGAGTTACAGAAAAAGCCCGATAAGGCTCTTCAGCAGAGGGCGCAGCCACTTGAAGTTAATGTCGAAAAGAACGATCGGTTCTCGCCCTTGTTCGCGTCGCCGCTCCTCAGTCAAAACCTGCGCCAGGTATGTTGCAACCCACATTTCCATCGTATCCCTCCTCTTGTTAGATACTCTTTATGAAAGACTGATCCAACGCCAGGAGCGCGCCAACAAAAAAAGGACGCCCTGTTGTTGGGTGTCCTTCTTTAACGCCTACGAGGTTAGCTGTCGGGCTTGGGCCAAAGAAGATGACCCCTCATCAGGATTACCCCTGATGATTCGCCCCGGCTTCGGTTCCCCCGTTCTGCACAGTCAAACTGTGCACATTCGGCGAGTATCTTATTTCACTGTTAAACAACGCATGCTTAACATTCAACTACGACTCTAATTGTATACCGTTCTCCGCAAAACGCAAGCCCATTTTCGTTAACGTTGCATTAAAAATAAAAGGTCACTGTTCAGCCGCCCTTGCCAGGTGGCAAACAGGACTTTGGGGATGGTTCATCGCGGGTTGACACTTCGGCCAGCAGCGACGACCCCCTTACTCCCCTAACTCCCTTCTCCCCCGCAAGCGGAGGAGAGGGGGGATAGGCTGATAGAAGCACGCAATCTCGTCATCCACCAGTCCTTTGCATACTAAAATCCGCGCAAGACCTGATATTGGGTGGTTTTTTCTCCTCTTCCCCAGTGCCCTCGCTGGGGAGGAGGAGGCAGGGGGAGGAGCAAAAGCTACGGATCACAAGGGTTCGTCCATGGCCGTCTGGATAGTTGGCGCCAGGCTGAACAGTTACGAGATTGGAAAAATTATGGCCGTGAGCAGTATAGTTACGGAGCGACAAGCCCAATTAGCTATTTTGGGCAGAATCAGTAAAATACAGCGCAAGGGTCGCCATCCACTTCTTGCGTCATGCCTGAGATAATGTTAACGTTTGATCTCAAAACCTTGATTTTCGCCTTGCTGTTCCTCCTGCTGACAGCCGTTGTCGGAGGCTTTTGTCTCGCGCGCCGTCGCCGACACGCGCCCGCTGGACTGCCTGATGGCGCGTCACTCCTGGGTGTGCTGGAGGATGCGCCATTCGGGGTGGCGGCACTGGAGGGCACGATGTTCCGCTACGCCAATGGGTATGCACGCCACTTGCTTCATCTGCCGCCAGCGATGTGCGCCCTGCCCGATACGGACTGGTCCCCCCTCCTCGACGCCGACCGCACCGCCGCGCGCCAGGAGGCTACAACAGGGGGAGGACGCTATCGCACCGTCACCTTCGCCTCCGGGCAGACGGCGTGCTGGTGGGTGATCCCGTGGGACGCGCGTGACTTCGTCTTTTTACTCGACATCACCGCGCAGCAGCGCACCGAGCAGGCCGGACGCGCGCTCATCAACGATCTGGGGCATGAACTGCGTACGCCGATTGCGACGATCCTCACACACCTGGAAATCCTGGGGTTGAGTGACGTGGGACCGGAAGTGCAGCAGCAATCGCTCACGTTCGCCAAAGAAGAGGCACAGCGCATGGCGCGCCTGCTCAACGACATGCTCGAACTGGGCCGCCTGGAGACCACCGCGGAACTCCCGCGCCGCCCGCTGGATTTGGTCGCGCTGGTCGAAGAAGTCGTGTTACAGTCCACGCCGCGCGCGGGGGAGCGGCAGATGGCGCTTTCGCTGGAAGCAGAATCGCCGCTGCCGTTTGTCCTCGCCCATGCCGACCGCTTGCGCCAGGTCTTCCTCAACTTGCTCGACAACGCCTTCAAGTACGCGCGTCCCGGCGACCGCGTGACCGTCTCTCTACGCCGCGTTCCAGAGGGCGTCGCTTGCGCCGTCTGTGACACCGGCCCCGGCATCCCGCTGGAGCATCTCCCGCATGTCGCCCGCCGCTTCTACCGCGCCGCACCTAAAGGCGTCGAGGGCAGCGGTTTGGGGCTGTCCCTCGTCGCCGAAATCCTGCGACGTCACGAAAGCGAGTTGGTGATCGAAAGCCCGGTGGCAGATGGGGCAGGGACTTGCGTGAAATTCGTAATTCGTGATTCGTAATTCTATGCTTGCCAGGGATCATCAGATCATGGCGCGTCGTGCACGCGTCGTGGATCTGGCGATCTGCTTCAAGCAAAGCCATTCGTGATTGGGGATTCGTGATTCGTAATTCGCAATTCGCAATTCGTAAATGGTGGGGCGTTCTGCTGGCGATCATGCTGCTCGCCGGTTACTGGCTCCTGCCGATTCGCGGGAAAGTGTATGTTGTGCCGGGCGATGGGTCCGGCATACCGTGGCCGCGATTGGCGCTGGAACCTGCCGGCGCGCCACCGGGCGAAACCGTGACGGCATTGGTGACGGACGTGGAGCCGTGGACGTTCGTCACCCTCACCGTGGACGGCGTCTCGGCAACGGCGTTGGGGCAGGCGACGCGCACCGGAGAGACATGGACGTGGCGCTGGACGTTCACTGCGCCCGATAGTCCCGGCTATACCCTGCATTTTTATCACGACTGCCACACCGGCTGCATCGAGCGCGCACAATTCATCCTCGGCGCTGTGAAACCGTCTCATGGCGTTGCTACGCCGACGAAGTTGGGGGTAGTGCTGCCCAATGTGACGCGAGACTGGCACGGACGTAGCGGTTGGGCGGTAGAAATCGCCTACGCCCGGCGCGCCGAAGAGCCGTTCTGGGGATTGGACGATCTGGCGGCGCGGGTCGCCGTCCACCACGACAAAGGACTGCGGGTGCTGGTGCGCGTGGACTACGATCAGGCGCAAAGTGTCCCGGCAGTGAATGATTATCTGGCGCTCACGGAGTATCTCGAATACTTCCGCCGCCTGGCCCGCGACGCACGGCTGCGGGAGGTGTATGGCTTCATCGTCGGCGCGGACTACAACACGGCGGAGGCCAACGCGCTGGTGCAAGATCGCGCGGTGACGCCCGCGTGGTATGCGCGCGTCTTCAACGGCTACGGCGAAGACGTGACCCATACCGACAACGTCGTGCAAACGATCCGCGCCGAAAACCCGTGCGTGCGGGTGCTCGTCGGGCCGTTGCGCCCGTGGAACACGGAACAGGACGGTGAGCGAACTTACACCATCGACGCGCCGTGGCTCAACTATATGAACACACTCGTCGCCCTGCTGGACGAGAGCGCGCGGGTGAAAGCGACGGCAGGGATTCCTCTGATCGCGCCGGATGGCTTCGATGTGCAAGCACCGGGTCTCCCCGACGCGCCGGAAATGGCAGACACGCTGCGCGCCGATGAGCCGCATGCCGATTTACACCGTGAAGCGTGGGGAGGTGCGCGCGTGGGCTTCGGCGTCTACCGCGATTGGCTGGACATCATCAATGCGTATCCCACCACGCGCGGTTTGCCTGTGTACATCATCTCCACCAACACCTATGACCGCGAAGCCGGCATCCCGCCCGCCCAGAACTATCCGCGCGGCTGGTTGACGGCGGCGCTGGATGTGATCGACGCCGAGCCGCAGGTCGTGGCGCTGTGCTGGTTCCTCGACGACTTCCCGCACAGCGATCAGTGGGACTGGTTCAGCCTCACCCAAAAGCCGGGACGGCTGGTCGATGCCGCCGAAGAATTCGATATTTTGTTGCGGGGCGAGTAGTTTTGTCAGCAGATTAAGCAGATTTAGCGGATTGAATTCTGTAAAAATCTGCTGACAGAAGAAGAATGTAACCATGCCCAAAATTCGCGTTTTGCTGGCCGACGATCATCCCGCCCTGCGGATGGGATTGCGCGTGCTGTTGGATCGTGCGCCCGACATCGAGGTGGTAGGCGAGGCGGATGATGGCGAGGCGGCGCTGGCGCTGATCGAAAGGCTGAAGCCGGACGTGGCGGTGCTGGATTGCCAACTGCCCAAAATCGAAGGGGCGACGGTAGCCCAGGAGGTGGTCCGACGCGGGTGGCCGGTGCGCATTGTGGCCCTGTCCGCTTATGACGACGACCGCTACCTGGCCGGGATGCTGGCGGCGAGCGCGGTAGGCTATCTGCTGAAGAACGAAGCGCCGGGCCAGATCGTGGCGGCGGTGCAAGCGGCGATGCGCGGTGAAACGTTGTGGACATCAGAACAAATCGCGCGCGTGGAGCGTTGGCGTGGCGAAGTCGCGCGCGTCCGCGACAGCCTCACCGAGCGCGAGCACGAAGTACTGCGTCTGGTTGCAGAGGGACTGAGCAACAAGGAAATTGCGCAGGCGCTCACCATCACCGTGCGTACCACGGATTTTCACGTGAGCAACATCCTGCGCAAACTCGGCGTCATCTCACGGGTTGAGGCGGCTGCAATGCTATTGAAACATCCTTATCTAGTCGAACCAACAGGCGAGCCGCACCGTCCTTGACGATTATCCGTGCATCGAAGGCCTCCAAAACCTGGCGCTTATCATCATTCGTGGCATGGTCGAGGCCGATCTCGACTCTGCGGGCATAAGCCAGCATCCCGCTAATAGTAGCCTCCTCGGTCATGCGAATTGCCAGCGCTGCTTTCAGTTCATCGCGGCGCGCCTTTAACGCCTGGTAACGTTCGTCGAGGGTCGCCGTCTTTTCTTCGAGTACCCGACTGACAACCCCTGTTGCTTTCGTGATTGCCGTCGCCAGTTGCTCCGCTTCTTTTTCGGCTTCAGCAAGCAGCGCCTCTACCGTTGCCAGTTCCGCCCGTCGCGGTTCTAGCGCTTCTAGCTCTGCCTGTTGCGCTTCCCTCAGTTTTGCTTCCAGTTCTGTAGGATTCATCAGCACGTCAAGAATGGCGTCCCAGGCTGCCGCCGGGATTTCCAGTGCACCGGCGGCGTTGAAATCCTGCCCCGGCGCTGGCCGGCGGTGCAAATTGCGTAAAATGAAGTCCACGCCCTGCTGGTGTTGTTGAAAGAGGTTACCGCCGATGTCCTCTTTATCCCGAAAGGCATCGGGAGTCAGGTAGACGGTCGCCCTGATGCCAAACTGCGGTCGGTGCAAGGCCACATCCTTGCCAAAAAGGAGCAATCCGGCCAGGGTCAGATAGTCAGCGCGGGCCAGTTTGAGGTTTTCCAGCAGGGTCTCACGCGGTAGGACATTGTCGGCCAAAGGCTCGTGGAACGCGACCTGGTAATAATGCGTTAACCACAATTCGTCCACCTGGCTTATCCGTGTCATCTGTGCAATCTGTGGCTTATGTATTAACCACGGATTGAGCTTACCCCCATGTGTTAGACCACAAATAGGTTAGAATAAGTTGAAGTAAGG
>DAOOGN010000026.1:0-41093 GCA_035415725.1 Anaerolineae bacterium
ATCGGCGTCACCTCGCAGGAGACGCCCTACATCACGGTGGCGGAGGCGACCCAGGGCCTGTGCTTCAAGGACGCCACCGAGTCCATTTCCCATTACTACAACGATGTAGTGGCCGCCGGCGCGGAAGTGCTCGTGGTCATCAGCCACCTGGGCAACCTCGACGGCGGGTACGGCTATGGCATCCCGGTGTACGGCGACCAGACCCTGGCCAGGAATCTGATCAACGCCGGCAAACCCGTGGATCTGATCATCGGCGGGCACAGCCACACCAACATGAGTGCGCCGCAGATCATCGAGGTGACCGGCAAGCCCGGCAAGACCTACGTGACACAAGCCTACTACGCAGGTCGCCGCGTGGGCCGCGCCGACATCACGTACAACCGGACCAACGATACGGTCGCCATCAGCTGGCAATCGCTGACCGTATCAACGACTGGAGAGCAAGACGCGGCGACGCTGGCGCGCCTGAACACCTGGGCGCAGGATCCGGACTACCTGGCGCTCATCAACACCGTGATCGGCTACACCAAGATCAGCCTGATCCGCCGGAGCACCATGGATAACACGATGGGCGCCTTCGTCAACGACGCAATCTACAACGAGCTGAACAACGACGCCGAGCCGCTCAATGACGTGGACATGGTCTTCAACAACTCCGGCGGCCTGCGGGCGGACATCATCGCTACCGGCGCGCCAACCACGCCCTTCACCCTCACCTATGGCGCGTTGTTCAGCGTGCTGCCCTTTGGCAACCAGACCATCGTCGGCGACATGACCGGCGCCCAGATCATGGAGCTGCTCAACCAGAGCGCCACGCTCTTCAAGGGCACGCTGCAGGTCGCGGGCATCCGCTTCAAGTACTACAGCTACGGCGCTCCTGACACTTTCGATGCCTATCACAACACCTGGTGGGCCTGGGGCGCGTACGATGTTGAGGTCAAGAACGGCGACGTCTGGGAACCGCTGGAAATGGACCGGGTCTACCGCGTCGGCACCAACGAATTCCTGGCCCCTGCCGGGCAAGACGGGTTTGCCCCCTTCAAGTACATGACCAACATCTCCTACTGGGGCGACATGTTGAACCAGGTCCTCAGTTGGACCAGCGCGACCTACGGCACGCCAGCCACGGCCTACAACGGGCCATTGGGTGATGGGACACTGTTGGATGGGCGCATCATCCGCGAAGGCGATAACGTGAGTGGGCCGATCATCCCGGTGACGATCCTGCACCACAACGACTCGCACGGTCGGTTGTCACCCACCAGCACAGCGCCCGGCTACACCAACCTGGTCACGTTGATCCGCCAGGAGTGGAAGAACAACCCCACCCGCACCATCCTGCTCAATGCCGGCGATACCATCCAGGGCGACGCGATGGCGGCCTTCTTCAAGGCAGCCTTCACCGGTAAGGGTGCCGATGGCACCGAGCTGCCGGCCGACCTGCAAATAAACCCGATCCTCCGGGCGATGAATGCGTTGACCTATACCGCCATGACATTGGGCAACCACGAGTACAACTTCGGCGGATACATCTTCACCGGCACACTCGGACAGGCGAACTTCCCCCTGCTCCAGGCCAACGTCTATGATGACGGGCGCTACGGACTGGCGGAAGTGGATGTCAAGCCCTACGTCACGGTCACGGTGGGGGCGGAGAACATCAGCCTCGCAATCCTGGGCATCGGCAACCACCGCATCCCGCAATACGAACTGCCGAGCAACATCCCCGGGCTGACCTTCACCAACCCGATCACCGAAACGCAGAACCGCGCGCCGGCCCTCCAGGCCGCCTACGATGGGGTCGTTGCGCTGACGCACATCGGCTTCACGGAAGACCCCAAGAGCGTGGAAGTGGATGAGAATGTGGACACCAACCTGGCGGCGCAGACGACGGGCGTGGATGTGATCATCGGCGGTCATAGCCACACCGATCCCAGCAAGGGTTATGGCAACTACAAATACCTGCCCACCTTCGTCGGTTCGGCGGACAATATGCCGGTGTTGATCAACCAGGCTTACCGCTACAACTCGTACCTGGGTGAGGTCGTGCTGGGGATGCGCCCCGATGGCATGGGCGGCTATGAAGTCGCCGCGCGTGCCGGGAAGTACATCGCAGTGACCACGGCTATCACGCCAGACCCGGTGGTCAAGGCGATTGTCCAGCCCTACGAGGACTTCCTCACCGTCTACAAGAGCACGATCTTGGGGACGACCATCGTCCCGTTGGACGCGCTCAACGCTTTCACCGAGGAGACCAACGCCGCGAACCTGCAGGCGGACGCTTCCAAGTGGAAGTTGGAGAGCGAACTGCCGGCGGTGGATATTGACTTCCATCTCTCCGGGGCGATGACCAACGGCAAAGTCGCCGGCACGGCGACCCTCTCCACGCCGTACACCCTCACCGTGGGCGACATGTTCACGCTGATGCCCTATGAGAACTCGCTGTTAGTGATGAACATCAACGGGGAGCAGCTCAAGGCCATTCTGGAACGTGGATACCGGAACTACTGGTACTACAAGTACGTGCCAAACCACGGCGGCTACTCTTACTACACCACCTGTATGCTGGATGTGAGCGCCGGGACCGTCATCACCTATACGGACGATCCCGTCACCTACACGGTGGGTGTGGATCACATTGCCGGGATGTCGGTGAATGGTGTGCCGATTGACTTTACTGCAGCGACCACTTACACCGTCTCGACGGTCAACTACCTGGCGGCCGGTTCATGTAACTTCAACGACGGCGGCGTCACGCTCTGGCCGCTCGACCAGACCATTGCAGACACACAGTATTACGTCCGCGATGTCGTGATCGAGTACATCCCGACCTTGACGCAGCCAATCAACCCACAAGTCGAAGGGCGATTGCAGTTCGTTGCGCCCTAGCCGACTCATCCAGGCTTAACACACAGCGGGAAGGGGAACCCCCTTCCCGCTGTCTTTGTGACTAAGACACAGCGCGAGTTGCCAACTCGCGCTACATCCCAGGGATGTGCAGCGCCAGCCACGCAAAAGCCAGCGCGCAGCCCGCAACTACCAGGAGCCTCAGCGGGCGACGGTGCAGTTTCCACGCCAGCCCCACCCCCACCCCAGCGGCCAGCGCAAGCAGCGTGAACCAGAACTGCCCGGCCTGCATCATCGGGCGGTTAAGAACGGCATCCACGTAACGTCGCTGCCACATGTTGATGAAGGCAAGCAATGGAATCGGCAGCACTTCCGGCGACATCCAGAAGGTGGTAAAGCCGAGCGCCAACGCCCCACCGGCCATCGGGCCCATCCAACCGCTATCCAGGGGCAAACGCCAGACCCAGCGCCACAAACGCGGCAGTGCATCGTCGACGGCGCCTCCCACCCACAGCATCCATAGGGTGGGCAACGCAAACCACGGCGTTCCGGCCAGCGCCCCGCCGGCCAGGATGCCATACCACGCCAGGTAGGCGCAGACGATCACGTAGCCGGGCAGCGAGAGGCGCGTCACTGCGGACAAGATGAAGGCCCAGGCGACCGCGAAGAGGGTCAGGCCGAACGCCAACACCCGCGGCGCAGTGGAAATCAGCGCTCCGCTCAACAACGCCGCTGCCAGCGGCAGTCCGCCGCCGAGGAGCACCAATCCTACCCGACCCGCCAATCCCGCGCGCCACAACCCATGCGCCAGCCATAACCCGCCGGTCGCCTGCCGGCCGTAGAAATCGCGCAGGTACTCCCCCCCCGCCCGCAGGAGGCCACGCTGCCCCAGGGGTGGGCGTGTTTCTAAGGGTTTAGAAGAATGAGGGGCATGGGTCATTTTTTGTCAGCAGATCAAGCAGATTTTGTAGGGCGATTTGGCACATTGCCCTACAAGGCAGCCAGTAACGCCTCGCGCAAATCGGAAGGCAGGGCGGCGCAGGCGGTGGATAGGTCTTCACCAAGCAGCACGTCGCGCAGGGCGCGGCCCAGAGCGCCTGCCGTAACATCGTCGCTTTGCGCCAGGCCCTCGCAAAGCGTCCAGGCTTGCTGTCCGGCGGTTTCATCCCCTTGCCGGGCGGCGCGCACCATGGCGATCAAGTCATCTAAAGTAAGGACATTTTCTCCAGCTTGCGCCAGCAGGTGATCCACGCCGGCGACCCATTCGGACAGCCCCAAGGCCGCGAAGCCGGCACGCGCTTCGCGTAGTAGAGGTAATGCCTCCTCACGCCGACCTTGATCCAAAGCCAATCTTCCCAACCCCATAAGAAAAACCGCCACACCCTGAGGATCGCGGATCGCCCGACAAATCGCCAAACCAGAATGGTACAACTGTTCCGCTTCGTCATCCTTTCCCCTTATGCGCAGCAAGTCCGCCAGGCGGCTTTGCGTCACCGCCACCGAACGCCGGTCGCCCACCGCCTCAAAGACCGCCAGGCTCTCCCGGTACAACTGTTCCGCTTCGTCATCCTTTCCCCTTATGCTCAGCAAGTCCGCCAGGCGGCTTTGCGTCACCGCCACCTCACGCCGGTCGCCCACCGCCTCACAGACCGCCAAGCTCTCCCGGTACAACTGTTCCGCTTCGTCATACTTTCCCCTTATGCGCAGCAAGTCCGCCAGGCTGCTTTGCGTCACCGCCACGCCTCTCTGCCCGGCATCCAGTTCTTCATCCGTCGAGGCAGTATCGAGAAGTTCATGGGCTGTTGCCAGACTCTCACGGAGCATCGCCTCCGCCTGCTGTAAATCGCCATACTGTCGATAGTGTTCAGCCAGGCCACGCTGCAAACGACGAACAGTATTGCGCTGCTCTACAGCCCGCGCCGCAGCCATTCCGGCCATAAGCCACGATTCCCATTCCGGCACTGTGTAAGATTGGTAAGTACTGGCAATCGACAACGCAAGATCAGCAGCAAGGTTGGGATTGCGTTCCCAATCCACCAGTAGCCAACCGGCAGCCGCATCAACTTCCGGGCGGATCGCCTGTAGCGTCTGCCAATCCTCGACACTGCGCGACTCAAAATGGTCCAGCCAATGTTGCCAGTACGCGGCGTGCGCCAGCCGCGCGGCCTGGGCTTCGTCCGCATCGCCATGCGCCAATAGCTCTGCCGCGTACTCGCGCAGCAGGTCGTGCATCCACCACACGTCGTCGTCCACTTCTTCCAACAATCCGGCGTCGGTCAGGCGTATTAGAGCAGCGCGCGCGGCGGATTCATCGTCGTCCCACACCGCCCGCAACGCCGCCAGGGGAAACTCGCTGCGGGCAAAGACACCCAACCGGCGCAGGCGGGATTGGTCGGCGGGGTCGAGGTCGGCATAACTGACGCCGAAGGCCACCCACACGCTCAGGTCGGGCCGTTCTCCCTGGTGAAGCACCTGGGCGCGGCGCTCCTGCAGCTCGCGCAGCAGCACGCGCCAGGGAGATTCCGCATCTGGCGTGCGGCGGCGTGCGGCAAGGGTTGCCAGCCGGCGCGCCACTAACGTCAGCGCCAGAGGGATGCGGTCGAGCAATTCGACGATGCCGCCCGCTGCCTGGGGATCATGTTCCAAGTCCACAGAGAGCAGGTCGGTGATCAACGCCTGGGAAGGCGCCGGGTCCAACACGTTCAGGTGACGCAACGCGTCGGGCGGCAAAGCGGGCAAATCGTGGCGGCGGCTGGTGACCAGCAGCGCGCATGGCGGGCGCGGCGGCAGCAGCGCAGCAAAATTCTGTAGATGGGCGGCGCGTACGTCATCGAGTACCACGAGCGTCGGCGGTTGCCCACGCCAGGCGCGGGCCAGGACGTCGGCGCGTTGCATCAGGTCGTCGCCTTCCAGTTTCACACCTAACGCAGCAGCAACGCGCTCCTGGATGGCGGGAACGGCGTTGGAGCCGCAGTCAAGCCACACCACGCACCCGTTAAAGTGGGCCTCCAGGGCACGGGCGGCGGCAATCGCCAACTCGGTCTTGCCGATGCCGCCAATGCCGCGCATGCCCGCCAGCGCGGAGATGTCGCCACGTTTGAGGCGCGTACACAGCCATTCCAGATCGGCGTCGCGGCCTACCAGGCGCGGGGCGCGCGGTTCGGGGACGCGGGTGTAGATGGGAGTCGGAGGAGGTTCCCCTGCCGGCTGGGCAAACAATTGCCCATCCTGCAAGCGCATCAACAACACCGGCACGGCAGCATCCGGCAGTTGGTGCGTCAGTAGCGCCGCACGGGCCTGATTGCTGGCCAGGTCTACGATGCCGTGATCCAACACCTGGCGATAGAAAACGCGCCCGAACTCCTGCGCCGCTTTGATCGAAATACGGTCGCGCATCGCTACCACGGCCGATACACCGTTGTGGATGAGCGCAATCCCCAGACCGCGCGCAGCACTCTCACAACTGGATAGAAAGACCAGGCGCAATTCCTCCTCCCGCCGTGCCTCGTCCCCGGTCAAATGACGGGCCAACATTGAGGCAAAGGTGCTACCAGGGGTTAACAAGGCATAGTTATCGTCGTCGGCGAGATAAAGCACGTGATCACCAAGACTCGCATCGTACGCACCGTGAGCGATCATGTGCAGCCCATGATAATGGCCCTGACGCAGCGCTGTTTCAATAGCGCCTAACGTACAAGGCTGTTTTAGCAAGGTCAAAGCGATATCAGGACCCGCGGTCGCTTCCTGGAGCGCATTCCATTCTTCGGTGACATTCAACGGCGGCAGGTGATAGCGGTCCAGGTCACACGGCGCGGCAATGGCGACAAGAACACGGAGGGGCTTGTGGAGCACCGGTGCGCCCAGCTTCCGGCGCTCATCCTGAAAGCGAGAAAAAGGTGTTGCAACGGACGCAGCGACATCGAGCCCGGTTGTGGGATCATGCAACGCTTCCCAGGGAAGCGCGTGTAATTCCGAAATCTCATCGGGGAGGCGCAGGCGAATACGATGCGGCGGCTGCGCACAGGCATCGGCCCAGGCCGTTTGCAGAGCGACGTCGGCAAAGAACCATTGGGTCAAGGCTGCGCCATCCCCAGGTAAAGAAACAGAAAGGGTACCCTTGCCTAGAATTTGCGTATGATTCAGTGTGATTTCCACAGGATACCCTGCGTCTCCACGTGCAAAGATGCGAATTTCGAGGTCGGCGTAAGGCTCCATTCCATTGTCCTCCGGCGATAGAAGTATGCAAACCCGACAAGTTTCAAAAAACTGCCAGGCTTGCATCATGTTATACGACCAAAAAGACGGGAGACAAGCCCAGTCTTTGACTGCACGCTCATCCCCCGTCTCCCGACTACACGACTACGCGACTATTTATTTCCTCGCGCTAGCCGGTTCTCGACAAGATAATCGTAGCTCTTCGCCACGGCTTCCATCATGTCGCCGGCGCAGCGGTCGATTTCGACGATGAGCCAGGCGGTATGCGGCTTCCCGGCTGCGACAAGGGTAGGGAAGTCCATCACGCCGTCGCCCACGGCCGTCATCGGCTCGTCTTTGACGCACGGCCCGTCCTTGATGTGCAGGAACGGCGCGCGTGCGCCCATCTCCCGTACTACCTGCGCCGGGTCGACGCCCGCCGTCTTGATCCAGTAGGTATCCAGCTCGAAGAAGATCGCCGGGTCAAGCCGCTCCAGCATCACCTGGTAGACGTAGCGTCCTTCCACCTGGAGGTATTCCCACCAGTGGTTGTGAACGCCGAACGCCATACCGTTTTCCCGCGCCACCTGATTCGCCTCGTTGAAGAGATCGCAGGTCGCCTTGATTTTGTCCAGCGTTGCGAAATCTGCCGGGCCTTTGCCGGTGATGATGCGCGGGCAATCGATGGCACGCAGCGCGTCCAGAACTTCATTTTTCGTCTGGCCCAAAGGCAAGCCTGTGTGCGCGCTCGGCACGACCAGGCCCAGTTCCTTGAAAAGTTTGCCCGCCGCTTCTGGTGTCGTGCCGGGGAATCCGGCCGGTTCCACGCCGATGTAGCCCATGGCCGCGACCTTGCGGACGGCATCCGCGAAGCCGTGCTGCTGCACGTCCTCGCGGACAGAATAAAGTTGTAAACCGATGGGTGATGTCATTGTGTACTAGACTCCTCTTTTACGCTTCAAGCTCGAACTTTTCCAGAGCCTGGGGATGATGCGGCGCCTTTGCCAGGTCGCGGAAGCCTACGACGTTGACGGGAGCGCACCAACGCACGGCATTGATGAGCACCTGCTGCACTTCCTTTTGGTAATAGATGGGGAAAGTCTCATGACCGGGTTGGAAGTAGAAGATTTTACCGCGTCCACGATGCCAGCAACATCCACTGCGGAACACCTCGCCGCCCTGGAACCAACTGATGAAGATCAACTCGTCAGGCTGCGGGATATCGAAAAACTCGCCGTACATCTCGGTATGCGGAATCTCGAAGTACTCGCCCAGTCCTGCGACGATGGGATGCCCCGGCGACACCACCCACAGGCGATGGCGCTCCCCAGCTTCGCGCCAGGTCAGTGAGCAGTTCGTGCCCATCATGCGGCGGAAGATCTTGGAAAAATGGGCCGAGTGCAACACAATCAGCCCCATCCCATTGAGGATGCGCTGTTGCACCTTATCCACGATCTCGTCCTTGACCTCATCGTGCGCCATGTGCCCCCACCAGATGAGAACATCGGTGTTCGCCAGCACCTCATCGGTCAAGCCATGCTCCGGCTCATCGAGCGTGGCAGTGCCCACCTCGTACCCCGCCTCCTTCAGGAAGGAAGCAATCGCCTGATGAATGCCATCGGGATACACGTCCCTGACGGCCTGGTGGGTCTTTTCATGACGAAACTCATTCCAAACAGTAACTCGGATACTCATATTCACCTCCTCGTATAAAATACTCTGAAAATAGCCCCAGAGCACCCAGAGTTCACAGAGAAAAACTCAAATTCTCTGCGCCCGGCGTGCCCTTCGGGGTGAAAAGTTTTCATTCCACCGCTGGTGAACGCCAGTTAATGACGAATTCCTCTCTAAAAATAGTCCGATAGTCGTTAGTCAAGTAGTCTTGTGAGCATTTGCATTAGCGGGGCTGTACCGCAAGTTCGGTTACACTCCTTATGAAAATAGTTCATATCTATTCAGGCCAGTCAACCTGGCGCAGCAACTTATTCCCTATCGTAGGTTTGGCACGGATTTTGGTAGACAAAGGACTCTTGGATGACGAGATAGGCGTGTTTCTATCAGCCCATCCCCCCTGCCCCCCTTCTTCCCCGCTTGCGGGGGAGAAGGGGGTTGGGGGGATGAGAGGGCCATCGCCTATAGCCGAGGTGTCAACCCCTTATGCATCATCCCCAAAGTCCCATTTGCCACCTGGCAAGGGTGGCTGAATAGTTACACAAGAATTACGGTACCGCATAGACGCGCATCACCAGCGGTAGATACAAAACCCGCTCCGACAAGCCAAAGGTCCACGCGTAATTCGCCTGCATATCCACCTCATCATGATAGCCGCCAGCAACGAGGGTGACGCGATATTGGTTAGAGGTCGTCAGGGCCGTCGTCGGTGTGAAGAACACCAAAGATCCAGACAGGTAAGGTAGCATCGCCGTATCAGGATACGGATCGAACGTCGTGGCCCGAACCCCTAAAGCACCGGGAACAACGCCATTGTCAACCTGTTCAACCACAAAGGTCGAGGCTGTCACCCGTGCCGGGTCGATCGGACGGCTGATGAGCGCCCAGATAGGCTGTCCGGTGTCCCAGGTTGTGGCGTCTGCTTCTGGATAGTGCTCTACCACCAACGGGTCACGCCAGTTGTAGACGACGTCCTCCACCAGCATCACACCGCCAGCACCGTAGGAAGTCGTCAGATGGCGATTTTCCGTACCAACGATCGTTCCCCAGTTCTCCACAACATCCCAGGAGCCGCGTGTGTATTTGTATTGCAGCGCCGTCTCTTCACCGACGGTAACGGTGTAGGCCCAGGTATTCGCGTCCAGTCGGGTGATCCGCATCGCGCTAGGATTCCACGACGCACCGAACACGGCAGCATTGTCGCCGGCAATGTAGATGGTGTCGGCAGGTGGGGTGAACGGTGGTACGGTGACGCGGAAACGCACTTCGACCTGACGCGCTTCGGCTCTGCCGACCGTCGGATTGGAGAACGCCGATTTATTCAACGCCGTATCCACGGCCTGCACGGTGTACGTGTAAGTGTGATCCACGGTGACGTTCGTATCCGTGTAGAGCGTCGCCGGGGCCGGCACACGGGCAATCCGCACAGCGTCGGTGGACGCTTCACCTTCGCCGTAACGATACAGGTCATACGCCGCCAGATCAGCGTCAGCCACCGGCTCCCATTGCGGGGTGATGTGATCCGTCCCCCAGTGCACGACGCGGAGATTCTGCGGCACAGCAGGCGGAATCGTATCAGCGGAAGCGAGGACGTGCAGTTCGCCCGGAGACGGCATACCGTCCAAACCGGCGTAGACCCAGTCTCGACCGCCAGTTGTCGAATAGCGGTAGAGATAGAAGAATTCGCCCGTCTGCTCCGGCAACAGTTGCGCCTGGAACTCATCGTTGTTCCCGGCGTCAACGTTGAACGCGGCGTCCACCCACGTCATCCAGGCAGTGCAATTCTCCAGCGCAGCGCCGTAGCCGATCTGTGCCAGCAAGCCGGGCGTTGCGCCGGGTTCAGAGGTCACACCTTCGATGTAAACCTGACCGTAGATGTTCTCCGTCGGTGTAATGCCGATGGTGTGGGTGATCTCGGAGGGCCATTGCAGATTCGCCCAGCCGATGGTGTAGTGTGGCAGCGCGGAGACCTCGTTGGAGAAGTCACCTTCGTTGCCGTCCGCATCCGCCGCGTTGACCACGTAGTAGTAGAGCGTACCGTTGGTTACGGAGTCGTCCACATAAGTGGTGGTGGGAGAGTCAACGCGCCCCAGCGCTTCATAACCGCCACCGGAGACGTAGCTGCGGAACACGGTGTAGCTGGCGACAGCCGTCACGGCGTCCCAGGTCAACGTGACGGTGCCAGCGCCTTCCACAGCGGCCAAATGGGTCGGCGCCGGCGGCGCGGTGATGTCTTGCCCCTCGTCCACGGTGAGGATGGCACCCCACATCGGCGGGACGTTAGCGACGACCAGTTGCCCGGCAGCGGTGGCATACGCGCCGCCGTTCAAAGCATCGGTCAGCGCCACCCCGTCCAGCGGCAGATAGCCCTTGATGGGGATGGTGAGCGTCTGGGTAGTCACGCCGAGGTTCACTGCGACGATGACCACGTCGTCGTCGAGGCGCCGCCCGTAAGCATACAGTTCGGCCTCATCATCCACCAGCAGCGTGTCGAAAGAGCCGGTACGCAGCGCAGGGTGGGCGTTGCGGATCGCGGCAGTCGCGCTGTAGTGGTCGCGCATCGCCAGATCAGCCTGACGCCAGGCAGGCAGTTCATCATAGCCAGGCTCGTCGCTCCAGGGATAGGGCTGGCGGTTGTACGGGTCGCTGTAGAAGACACCGCCTTCGTTCCCGGCGCTTGCTTCCCCGTACCCCACCAGGCTAACCTCATCGCCATAGTAGATAGTGGGCGCGCCTGGCAGTGTCATCTGCATGATCGCCAACGCACGCTGGCGGGCCTTGCCGTCGCTATAGTCGTCGTCGGTCGGGTCGCCATCCTGGTCAAGCGGGATGAGAACGCGGTTCACGTCATGACTGCCGACGAGGTTCATCAGCGCGTAGAAGGCTTCCGGTGGATAATCCTCTTGCAGGCTGTGCAGGACACTGTCGAACTCACTGACCTTAAGCGCCTTGATACTGCTGTTGGTGTCCGTCCAGTCCGTCTCACGCAGCACGCCGATGATGGCATTGCGGAAGCGGTAGTTCATCGTGCTATCAAGCTGGTCGCCGAGCATAAAGCGGCTGGCGTCGCCCCATTCCTCGGCGATGGTGATGGCATCGGCCTTAGCAGCACGGACGTCGTCGCGCCAGTCGCGCCAGAAACTCGGATCCACGTCGCCGGCCACATCGAGTCGCCAACCGTCGGCGCCTTGCTCCAGCCAGTAGCGGGCGACGGCCTGGGTATCGCTGTAAATGTATGAGCGAACCGCCGGCACATTGGTGGTGTTGAGTTTAGGCAGCGAGTCATACCCCCACCACGCCTCATAAGTAGTGTCACCCGCGCACGGACCGCTCCCGGCGGGGCTGGCCGGGCGGAAGTAGTACCAACTGCGGTAGGGGCTGTCAAGCGCTTCACACGCGCCGACCGTCCCATAGTGCCCATAACGGTCGAAGTACGTACTATCGCTGGAGGTGTGGTTGAAAACGCCGTCCAGGATCAGGTGCATTCCCCGGTCATGCAGTTCTTGCGTCAGGGTGATGAAGGTCGATGGATCGCCGAAGGCATCGTCGATGCTCTTGTAGTCGGTCGTGTCGTACTTGTGGTTGGAGGGCGACTCGAAGATGGGGTTAAGGTAGAGCGCAGTGACGCCCATCTCGTGCAGGTAATCCAGTTTGTCGATGATGCCCTGCAAGTCACCGCCGTAGAATAGCTTGCTGTACGAACCTTCCCATTCCCCGGCCACCCGCGGATCAGGGACGATCCAGTTCCACTGCGGCGCGGTCAAGACACCGGGCGTTTCGTTGTAGAAGAAAGTGCCGCTGATCGGGTCGTTGGCGTCTACGCCGTTGCGAAAGCGGTCGGGGAAAATCTGGTAGACGACGGCGTCTTTGAACCAGTCGGGCGTGTTGAAGGCGGGATCGTACACGTCAATCTGCCACGAGGCGTCCGGCGAGGCGGCGTAGGTGCGGCCCAAGCCGCCATCGTACAGATCATCATCCTCATAGTAGGCGATGTCGGTTCCATCGTTGACGATAAACCGATAGTAGAGGATGGTGAGGGAATCAGGCGCGGTCAACGATAATTCCCAGATATCGTAGTCGAACGTCTTTCCGGGGATGGTCGTGACCTTCGTCATCGCAGCGAGAGTCTGCTGACCGAGCGCCGTATTCCACAAGCGTACCTTGACGCCGGTGACGTCATTGGCAAAGGTGCGGAAGCGCAGCGTGATGTCCGTGCCGGTGGGGACCGCGCCGAAGGGCTGACGGTAGAAGTCGTCGCGAGAATCGTGCGCCAGGCCCTCGGCCATCACGAAATCATCCGGCGCCGGGGAAAGTGACACCGTCATCATCCCCCGCCCTGTCGCCAGGTCCAGCACAAAGTAGACGGTCTGGTTGGGTGCAGTGGTGGTGAAGTCAATATTCTGCGCGTTCTTGTTGCGTCCGTCTGCACCCCAGGCGTCCCAACTGCCGGTGGTCGTGAATTTGCCGCTGTAATTGCCCTTCGTCGGGATCGTGTAGGCGAGAGCGTAAAGCCGCTGGCCGGCCGCCGTCATCGCCGTCGCCGGATCGGCGTTGTTCCAACTCTGGAAACTTCCTACCGCCGTCAAGGACGTGGGCAAGTCATCGTAAGCGTTGACGATGTTCTGCGCAGGGAGCAATTTCCAACCCGCGTCATTGACGTGGTTGTTCGTGTCAAATGTGAATTTGACCGTCTGATTCGCGGTGCCGGTGTTCACCCAGGCGTTGTCGGCGGGGAAAGCGTGCCCCCAGTTGTTACACTCAACCACCTTCCACTCAACGCGCCCGGCTGTAGTAACGGTGTAATCCAACGAGAAGATGCCATCGCCGCCGATGAGGTCGCCATGGGTGCCGTCGTCGTAAAGGGAATCGGCAGTGTTGTTCCAATCATTCATTCCGCCGGCCAGGCACCAGTTTCCCGTGCCGCTGCCGTTATGGGTGATGAGCATCCGTCCCGTGTTGGTATCCAGCAGGAAAATCACCGTCTCATTAACGGTGGCCGTGGTAAAAGCGATGTTTGCAGCGTCCGTACTGCGCCCATCCGCCCCAAAGCCATCCCATGTGCCGGTCGCCACCACTTTGCCGTTGTAGTCACCCGGCGTCGCTATCGAATAGGCCAGATAGTAAATGCCGCTGCCCACATACGTCATGGCTGTGGCAGAGTTGGCATTGTTCCAGCCTTGAAAGTCGCCGACGGCGGTAAAGCTGATCGGCAGCGTATCCACTACATTAACAATGTTCTGCGCCGGGAGCAGGTCCCAGCCTGCATCGCCGCTATGATCGTTGGTATCAAAGGTGAACTTGACCTTCTGGCTGGCAGCGGCGGTGTTGAACCAGGCATTTTGAGCGGGATGGGTAGTACCCCAATCCCCACACTTGACAACCTTCCACTCGTAGCGGTCCGCCGCCGCGACCGTATAATCCAGCGAGAAGATGCCGTCTTCAGGGATCACATCACCGTGCGTGCCGTCATCATACAGCGGTGTGCTGGCGTTGTTCCAACCCTGGAAACTCCCCGCCACACACCAACGGCTCGGCGCGGCCGGCGCCGCAGTCGGCGCCGCATGGACTGCCGCCGGGGGTGTGAATACTCCGGCTAACAGTGCCAACAGCATGACAATCGAACAAAGTTGACGTTGCATATTTCCCTCCTTAAAACTTATTGAACGATGATATAGTTTGAGTCTCCCTATTGTGGTTAAAGTTCCATAGGCGCCTCCTCGAAGCAAAACAATTCCTAACTCCCATAGTATAATGAGCACAACGCGAAAAAACAAGTCACATTTTCCATATTCAAAGTGCAAATATCACCCTTGAAGTACTCAGAGGATTTTCTCTAAGGAGGCGTTATGACTGTACCCTTTACGACCCAAACCGTCACCGACGGCGTCTGGCACATCCAGGACGAGCGCGGCGGGGCGATGTACCTCGTCGCCGGAGAAGAGCGCGCGCTGCTCATCGACACCGGCTTCGGCACGGGTGACCTGGCCGCGCACGTCGCCACACTCACCGATTTGCCTGTCACCGTGGTGAATACCCACCATCACATGGATCACACGCTCGGCAATAAGTATTTTGCCCAAGTCTACATCCACACCGACGACGCACCGCTGGTGCAGGAGTCGTCCGCAAAGTTGATTCCGATTTACGACGGCTACACCTTCGACCTGGGTGGACGCATCTTGCGCGTCATCACCGTGCCGGGACATACACCCGGCTCCATCTGTCTGCTGGACAAGGCTGACCGCATCCTCTTCACCGGCGATTCGCCCCGACCGGGCGCAGTGATGTTGCATTTGCCGGCCTCTCTCACCGTGCAGGCGTTCTTCAGCGGTATGTTGCGTCTGCGGACGTTCGCCGCCGACTTCGACACCATCGCGCCGGCCCACGGGGCACCGCAGCCCGTTGGCACGTTGCTGGACGACCTCATCACCTGCGCCGCGCAAATCCTCGACGGCGATCGGGTCGGCACACCGCAGACGACCCGCTTCGGTGATTGCCTGCGGGCGGAATATGGCAGCGCCGGCATCCTGTATCTGCCCGACAAGCTATACTCTCGCTGGGGCGAAGGCGAGGACATCATCTCGCCGGAAGTCCACGCCGACCGCAGTGCAACCTTGCGCGTCAAAGCGCCGCACGCGCAACGGGTGCTGCTCAACGCCACGACGATCCTCAACGCTCTGGGCAGCGCCGACAGCAACATCGCCTTCCACGAGAAGAACGCAGACGGCGTCTGGTCACTCACCTTGCCGCCCCTGCCGCCGGATATCTACGATTACAGCTTCCTCATCGACGGCGTCGGCTTTACCGATCCCCACAATCCCGATGCACAGACCGGCTTTATGGCTCCACGCAGTCTGCTCATCATCCCCCATGCAACGGGCGAAAACTACTTCGACGCGCGGGATGTACCGCATGGGACGCTCCACCGCCATTACTACACCTCGCGGACGCTCGGCGACGTGCGCGATGTCTATATCTACACGCCGCCGGATTACGCGGAACACTCCCACGCGACCTATCCTGTCCTCTACTTGCTCCACGGCGCGGGCGACGTCGCCGGAAGTTGGAGCACCATGGGGCAGGCGCACTTGATCATGGACAATTTGCTCGCCGAGGGCCAGGCCGAACCGATGATCATCGTCATGCCGTTCGGCCACGCACTGCCGCGCTCGGTCCCGTGGGGCGAACGCTGGCAGAAGAACACCTCCCTCTTCGAGCAAGACCTGCTCACCGACGTGCTGCCGCTGGTCGAATCCACCTATCGTGTGCCAACCGACCGCGAGCATCGCGCCATCGCCGGGCTGTCGATGGGCGGTGCGCAGACAGATCACATCGGCCTGGGACATCTCGATCTGTTCAGCGCTGTCGGCATCTTCAGCGCAGGAGCGCCCAACTTCGCCGCGCGCCACGCCGATCTGCTCGCCGATCCCGCCGGGACAAATGCCAAACTCAGCCTGCTCTTCCTGGGCTGTGGGACGTTGGACACGCTGGCAGCAGAAGGGATGGAAGAACTGCATAGACTGCTCACAGAAAAAGGCATCGTACACACCTATTGGACGCTGGAAGGCGCGGCGCATACGTGGGTCGTGTGGCGTAGGGCGCTCTACAACGAATTCCTGCCGCGGTTGTGGCGCGCGTGACCCACGCCGGTTTACACGATCTCACCCAGGGCAGGCTCCGTGACAACATTCTGCGTCTTTCCTGGCCGACCCTGGTCAGTCAACTGCTGTTTATGGTTCCGTCGCTGTACGACGCCGTGTGGCTGGGCAAACTTGGCTCGGCGGCGCAGGCCGCCGCCGGATTGGCAACCTCGGTGCGTGTCACGATGATCAGCGTGTTGATGGGGTTGAGCGGCGCGGGCAGTGCGGTCGTCGCCCGTTACATCGGCGCCAAAGACCAGCAGAATGCCAACCTCGCCACCATGCAATCCATCATTCTGATGCTGCTGGCCTCCGGCAGCCTGGGCCTGATCGGCGTGATTTTCACCGCGCCGCTGATGCGCCTGGGCGGGGCCGACGCCGAAACGCTCCCGCTGGCCGTGCGTTACGGGCGCATTCTCTTCGGTGGGCTGATCGCCATGGAAATGGTGCCCAGCGTCGGCGGGATGCTCAACGGCATCGGCGCGCCGAAGATCTGGCTGGGTATGACGGCGTGGGTGATGGGCATGATACTGATCGCCGAACCGCTGTTGGTGATGGAGTTAGGGCTGGAAGGAGCGGTGCTCGCATGGGTAGGGTCCCATACGATAGCCATGGTATGGGGATGGCGGCAGCTCGTGGCCGGGCGCGCGCCCGTGCGCCTCGATCGGCACGACCTGCGGCTGGATTTCCCGATGATGCAGCGCGTACTGCGTATCGCCGCGCCAACGATCATCCAACGGGGCACGCCCAACCTGGCGATGACGCTGTTGACGCGCTTCGTCTCCGAGTATGGCGCAGCAGCGCTGGCGGCATGGACGGTGGCGCAGCGCATCTTCGGCTTCGCGCAAGTGCCCGGCATGGCGCTGTCGCGCATCTCGCCGGCCATGGTGGGGCAAAATCTCGGCGCGCAACAACCGGAGCGCGCCGAGCGCGGCGTCAATCTGTTGATGTGGATGACGCTTATGGTCACCGGCATGGTGTTAGGCGCGCTGGTGATTTTCGCGCCGCCGGTGTTCGCTTTGTTCAGCGACGACGTCGAAGCCACCGCCGCCGGCATACAGATGCTGCGGATGCTGGCGCTCGGCTATCTGGCAAACACGCTCACCCTGGTGCTCAACGGCGCACAGACCGGCGCCGGCGACGCCGTCGCGCCGATGGTCATCAACATCGTCGCCCTGTGGGTCATTCAGATTCCACTCGTGTACCTGTTCTCGCAAATACTCCGCCTGGGGGTGACAAGCATCTGGATCGCCCTGGTGATCGGTTGGTTGGTGCAATTTGCCTTGCTGATGTACCGGCAGCGACAAGGGGTATGGAAACTGAAACAAATATGGTAACTCTTCAGCCCCCCTTGCCAGGTGGCAAACAGCGGGTCGACACTTCGGCCAGCGGCGACGCCCCCCTTATTCCCCTAACCCCCTTCTTCCCCGCAAGCGCAGCGGAGCATTTTGTGATCTACTGAGTCTAGCTACCCCTTCTTCAGCGCCTTGAGCGTTTCCGCCTCAGGGCGCTTCTTGTAGAACTCGTCCAGTGGATAGCAACCGGAGACCAGACCCAGGCGCGGCGCGGTCGTGCAATCGCTGAAGGTGCGGCAGAGGCGCGTGCGTTGTAAGGGCCGCCCGGCTAAAACATCGGCAGGCATCTCAGGATACGCCAGCACCATCCGTCCCAAGCCCACAAAGTCGGCCTGCCCACTGCGGACGACGTACTGCCCGATGTGGGGCAGCCACTCCTGCGTGTATGAGTACCCCGATCCCACGAACAGCAAGTCCGGGCGATGCTGTTTGAGCTGCCGGACGACGGTGATATGGCGGGCCACACCCACGAGCGGATCCTCCGGCGGCTGATAACCGTCGGAAGGCGGGAAGAGCGCCGGGCGCTGGATGTGGGGGACGTAATACGGGCTGCCCATCGTGATGCACACCAGCTCGATGTCCAGCTCGGCGAGCAAATCCAGGAAGGCGTAGGGTTCGGTCAAATCGTACCCCACACCGGAGCCGTCGCCGCCGAAAGCGTAACGATAGGGCTTCTCAAAGAGCGCAGGTTCCCCCACCCCATCCGCGCCGGGCTGGAAAGGGACGAAGTCGATGGCGCTGAGGCGCACGCCGATACCCAGTCCCGGCGCTTCGGCGCGGATGCCCGCCACGATCTCGCGCAGGAAGCGCGTACGATTCTCGAAGCTGCCACCGTAGCGTCCGGGGCGGTCGCCGGCGCTGAGAAACTCGTGGCCCAGGTAGCCGTGGCAGTGCTTGATGTCCACGAAGGCATAGCCCGCCTGTTGCGCCAGCTTCGCCGCCCCCACAAACGTCTCGACGAGCCGCGCGATGTAGTCATCCGTGATGACGGGATAGTCGGCGGCGATGCCAAACTTCGCGTCCAGTAAAGGATGGTGGTAGAGAATTTTCGGCTCCAGCTTTGTCTTGATGTTGGGCCGCGCGAAGCGTCCGGAGTGCGTCAGTTGCAGGCCGATCAACAGATCGTCGCTGGTGTCAAAGCGCGCTTCGTGCTCATGGACCAGCATCTCCCGCAATGCCGCCAGGTCGCCCACAGTCTGCGGCGTAATCAGCAACTGGTTGGGGTTCGCGCGTCCATCGTGCTGCACAGCGACGGCCTCCCCACCCCAGATCAACTTGGCGCCACTCATCCCGAAGCGCTGCCAGCGGCGGACGGTCAGGTCGGAAGGTCGCCCATCCGCCGTCCCGTCCCACCCTTCCATCGGCAGAATGCAGAAGCGGTTGCCGATGATGAACCCATCCTTCAGGGGGTAGGGTTGGGCCAACGGCGCGTCGGGGCCGGTCGCCAATTCGGCGTCGAAGCCCAACTCGATGCCGGAGGCGTCCAGATACGCCTGGAACGCCTCGGCAGTTTGCAACGTTGCCAGACGACGATAAGCCATGCTGTCTCCTCCCGAAATGATAGCGCACACAACCGCGTGGGATTTCTACGGCCGAGAGCGCCGAGTGTGCCAGGATTGATGCTATTTCTCTGCGCCCTCAGCGTTTAAGTTTCATGCCCCTGGTAGCCGGTCGTAGATCTCCCCTTCTCTAAACCGCGCCCACGCCGTCTCGAACCACGCATCAGGCTTGGGCAGTGGACGGCAGGGAACCCACGAGTTCGTGACCGTCCCATCGGGCGCGACGACCGTTTCCAGCACTTTCTCACGGAACGAAGTATCCTCCGGGGTGATGCGCCACGTATCGCCCCATTGAGCGTGAAGAGGCACGCCTGCGGGATCCACGGCGATGGATGACCCTCGACTGCCCATGCCGCTTTCTAACGCGAAGAGGATCGCTTCCAGGTAAACGGCGTGCGCGAAGCACAATTGCCGGTTACGCAGCGACTCGGTCAGGTTGGTGGGATCGACGCCCTGCGCGACGCGCCGGTATTGCACCCACGCTTCAGGAACCGCCTTACGCAGTTCCGCGAGCGAGCGAATATGCGCCCCCGCCCGGCTCATCCGCGACTGGAACTCCAGCCGTTCCGCTTGCCAGTCTAGCGCCGGTCCCACGGCGGACAGCGACGCCAGCAACGCTCCCACCGCCTGCTCGACCACGGGCATCGCGGCGGCCTCGTCCAACGTCCATCCATGATAACGGTTGGCGATGTACTCCGCCGCGCGGAATCCGCCGACCTGCCCGGCGTTGAGCGCCGAGCCGCCGGGGCGGTAAACACCGTGCGAGCCGTTGACCTCACCAAGCGGAAAGAGGTGCCTGACGTTGACCGATTCCCACCACAGGTTGCCCGCCAGCCCGCCGTTGTTGTGCTGCGCGCACACGGCGATTTCCAGCGGTTCTTGCGCAATGTCGATGCCGTGATCGAGATACAGTTGGATCGCGCCGGGATTCATCTTCTGCAAGCGCGCCAGCGGCGTCTCCAGCAGCGCCTCGGAGCGCGTGAGATAGGTGCGCGCTTCGTCGCTCAAGCCCTCGAAGCGGAAGCCCGCCGGATTCTCACGGAAGTCAAGGAAGACGCGGCGGCCCTTGAGCACGGTTTCGATGTAGACGAGAATGTCCACCATCGACGAACCGCCGGCCACCTTGCGCGCGTCGAAGGGCCACTGGTAGCCTTTGAGGAACACCAGCGCATTCATCTCGTCCACCGAGTCGAAGTATTCCGGCATGAACTCGCGCGCGTCGCTCACACCGTCCGCCTCCGTGCTGATGAAGCGCGGAATCACCTGCATGTACGTGCCGGAGACGTTCCAGCGGAACTGGATCGACGCCAGGCCATACTGCGACTCGGGTAAACTTTGCGCCTTCGCGCCCGCCAGCAGCGCCAGGCCAATCGCGCCGGTATGCACGTCTGGATAGACGCTGGTTTTATACAGGCCGCCCGGCCCGCCCACGGCGAAGATGACATTCTCCGCCAGGTAGGCTTCCAGGTTCTCGGCGGCATCGAGGGCGAGCGCACCGATCACACGTTTAGACCTGTCAGATTTCGGAAAATCCGACAGGTCTTCATCGAGTGTCAGGAGTTGCACTACATTGCGCCCCTCGCACACGGGGATGTCCAACTCGCGCACGCGACGGATCAGCGCGCGGCACATCTCCCGCGAGGTGTACGGTCCAATGGACGTGGCGCGCTGGCGCGGATCGTGATCCGTCTTGTAGCCGACGAACTGCCCGTAAGCATCGCGGGGAAACGGCACGCCCAGGTTCACCAAATGGATGAATGCCCGTACCGACAGGCTCGCTTCGACAAGCGCCAGGTCGCCGTGTATACTGCCGCCCGCGAAGTACGTCTCCGCCATCACCGCCGGCGCATCGGTGTCCTCGCCGCATAGCGAGAGTTTGTAGTACGTCTGCTTGTCGCTGCCGGTGTTGATGGAGGTGCCTTTATTCAGTCCCTCACTGAGGACGAGCACATCTTCCACGCCGTTGGCGCGCAGTTGCACCGCAGCGTTCAATCCCGCCGCCCCACTGCCGATGACCAGGGTGTGAACACGGGTGAGGGGAATTGTTTTCTCTGCAATCGTTACAATCTCTTCTTGCATCGCTCTGTTCTTTCCAGGATTGTTTTTCTATCAGCAGATTACTCCGAAGGCAAAAATCCGCTTAATCTGCTGACAAATGTGCCGACTCAAAACCGGTCGATCACCGACACGCCAATCTGCGCGAACTGCCCCATCGCCATCAGCTCATCAATCGATTCTTCGAGCGTCACCGTTTTGCGGATGAGTTTCTGCGGATCGAGTTTGCCCGCGACGATCATATCCAGCATCGCGGGATAGGCGTGCGCCTGCATCCCGTGGCTGCCGAGCAGTTCCAGTTCCCAAGCGATGACGAGGTTCATCGGGATGAGCGCATCCTTGTAATCCGCCACCATCAGCCCCACCTGGACGTGGCGACCGTGCTTGCGCAGGCTCAACACCGAGTTGCGGCACGTCGTCGCACTGCCGAGTGCATCCAGCGAGACATGCGCGCCGCCGCCGGTCAAGTCGCGGATGCGCTCGATCAGGTACGGTTCCGCGCGCGCGTTGATGACATAGTCCGCGCCGATGCTCTGCGCGAAGGCCAGCGTCTCGTCCTTGATGTCCACGCCGATGACGCCCGCGCCCAGCGCGTGCGCGATCATGATCGCCGCCAGCCCCACCCCGCCGCAGCCGTGGACGACGACCCACTCGCCCGGTGCGGTCCGCCCCTGCTCCACCACAGCGCGGAACGATGTACTGAAACGGCAGCCCAGGCTCGCCGCCGCGACGAAGTCCAGCGCATCGGGCAGGCGCACCAGGTTCACGTCGGCGTGCGGAATCGCCACGTACTGGGCGAACGATCCCCAGGCGGTGAAGCCGGGCTGAAAGTAATCGTCGCAGATGTGCTGGTTGCCGGCGAGACACTGCGGGCAACGTCCACACCCCACAGCGAAGGGCACGGTCACGCGGTCGCCAGGCTGCCAGCGACGCACTTCCGCACCGACAGCTTCCACCACGCCCGCCAGTTCGTGGCCGGGGACGTGCGGCAGGTGGATGTCGGAGTCGTGCCCCATCCAGCCGTGCCAGTCGCTGCGGCAGATGCCGTTTGCTTCCACCCGCACGACGACGCCGTCAAGCGCGGGCATGGGATCGGGGACGGTTTGAATGGTTGGCAGTTCGGCAAAAGCAGTGTAAAGCACGGCTTTCATCAATGTTTCTCCTCTAAAAAGAGCTACAGAGCACCCAGAGTTCACAGAGAAAAACTCAAATTCTTTGTGTCCTGCGTACCCTTCGCGGTGAAAAGTTTTCATCCCACCGCTGGTGAACCGCCGGTTCATGTGGAATTCCTCGGCTTGCGAGTACGAAGTAGCCTCGCGGCGAAAATCTGCCTCCCAATCCTATGAGTTGTTACATAGCTGCATCACGCCGCCGCAGATCACGGATAGCCGGAACGCCCTGGATCATCGGGATAATCAGGATCACGCGCGCGAGCAACCCTCCCACGCCAGGGTCTACGCCGTTCGTCGCCGATGACACAAGCCCCAAGATGCCGTCCAGCGCAAAAATCGCAATGGCTAGAATAAGAGCTATCGACGACCGTCTCCTGACAAAGAAGCCCAGGAGTAGAAACACTACTCCGAAGATGATCGAGAAGAGGCCAATGCCGAGAGCTTGCAAGAATTCAATCTGAAAAAGCATGGCGAGCACACCTAACACAAGATTCAAGCCGGCGACAAAAAATACCATTCCATAAGCATTCTTCAAACGACTCTCAGGATCGGATGAAGAACCCGGCAACGGTTGCCCATTACGCAAGACCTGTAACTCTACACTGAACAATTTCTGTACAAGCTGAACACTCAACGCGGAACCATCCGGCAACGTAAACTGTTGTCCCACTTTGAGTTCTTTCTGGCCTGATAACGTGCCGATCACTTGATCGTCAAATTTTATGGTAATATCTTTCCACGCTCCCTTCCAGGAAATTTCCAACTGCTTCGGACCACCGGGTTCTAAGGCATACATTTGTTTTGGCATCTTATCCTCCTTAATAATTAGATTAATTAGATTCGGCTTTGGTTTTTGCCACGGATGACACAGATTTCACTGATTGTTTATATTTTTCGTGTCAATCCGTGGAATCCTGTACTGGTCAACAAGATGTTGGACACGCGGCTAAATTCGTTCCCACCGCTGATTTTTTACAGCCGCTGCAACGTCATCCCGCCATCGACCATGATAACCTGTCCGGTCGAATACGGGAAGTCGCCGCGCACGAGCGCCGCTACGGCCTTGCCGATGTCGTCGGGGTAGCCCCAACGTCCTTGAAGGGTCGCACCGGCGGCAATGAGCTTGTCATACTTTTCCTGCACCGTCGCCGTCATGTCGGTCTTGATGAGGCCGGGCCGCACTTCGTAGACGGGGATGTCGAACTCGCCCAGGCGCGCCGCCCAGAGCATCGTCGCCATGCTGACGCCGGCCTTCGAGAGGCAGTACTCGCCCCGGCTCACCGAGGCCACGCTCGCGGAAGTGGACGAGATGTTGACGATGCAACCGGTGAAGTCGGGCGCGGCACGCCGCTGGGCGATCATCCAGTTGGCGACGGCCTGGGTGAAGAAGTACGGTCCCTTGAGGTTGATACCCATCACCCAATCGTAGCTTTCCTCGGTGGCTTCGAGGATGTCGGCGCGGACTTTGGGGGCCACGCCGGCGTTGTTCACCAACACGTTGAGCCGCCCGAAGCGCTCCTCGATCTCGTCGAGCGCGCGCCGACGCGCCTCGCGGTCGGTGACGTCGGCGCGGCAGTAGAGAACTTCCGCGCCTTGTTCGCGCAGTTCATTCAAGGCCGCGATGACCACCTCGTCCGGGTGAATGTCCATCACCGCAATGTCGCACGGCGCGAGGGGGTCTGAGGCCAAGGCCAGCGCAATTCCCAATCCGATGCCACGTCCTGCGCCGGTAATGAGTGCTACTTTTTTCATCCTGCTTCCTCCGTTTCCTGGAAATAGTTCATTAGTACAAGATTTACGCCAACAGGTGCCATTTTACCACCAAGTATGCAGAGAACGCAAAGATGTGGCGATTTCTCTGCGTCCTCAGCGACCTCTGCGGTGGAAAAACATTGTCATTGCGTATCTATTCAGGCCAGTCAACCTGACGAAGCCACTTATTCCCTATGCCAGGTTTGGCGTAGACTTTGGTAGGCCAGGTGCTTCTGTATGACAAGATATGCGTGTTTCTATAAGCCCATCCCCCCTGCCCCCCCAGGCAGGGGGATTTTGGGAGGGGGGTTGGGGAATGAGAGGGTCAGCACCTGCCGAAGGGGTAACCTATTATGTGCCCTCCCCAAAGTCCCATTTGCCACCTGGCAAGGGTGGCTGAATAGTTACCCCCCCGCTAATGCTTACCAGGGATCGTCAGATCCCGGCATAGCGTACAAGAACCACCTTCCATTATACCCCCTTGTGCTATAATAGAAACACACACCGGCAATAAAAGAAAAGGCTACGAGAACAGTGGATCAAGAGAGCACTCAACACTTCAAGCAGCGTCTACAGATGCAAACCAAGACGCTGTTTTCCCCTCACTATCTGGAAACCCGCCTGCCGCAGCACCCGGAATGGGCCGATGATCCAACGCCGGCCTTTGATACACTGCGCGCGCTATGGGAGAAGGCGCAGCAGTTCGGCGCGACGTGGAGCGAGGCGCAAACCGAAGACGAGTTCATCAAACCGGCGCTGACCGCCCTCGGCTGGACGTTCACCGTGCAGCCCAAGTCGAAGCATGCGGGGCACGTTACCCGGCCCGATTACGCGCTCTTCGCCGACGAAGCGGCTCAGCAGGACGCCTACCTCCACCAGGGCGATGACAATGCCTTCTACAGCCACGTGCTGGCGATTGCCGAGGCCAAATACTGGGACCGTCCCTTGAGCCAAAAGGACGCCAGCGGACGCGAGACGTGGAAGCCGGGTGAGAACCCCAGCCATCAAATGGTGAGTTACCTGGTAGGGACGTGCGTCTCGTGGGGCATCCTCACCAACGGGCGTGTCTGGCGGCTCTACAGCCGCGAAGTCAGCAGCACCGCCAGCGAGTTCTATGAGGTGGATTTGGCGGAAATCATGAATGATGAATCAGCGAATGGTGATTCTTCGATTCTTGATTCTTTCCGCCGTTTCTGGCTCTTTTTCCGCCGCGATGCCTTCATCCCCGATGCGCAGGGCAAGCATTTCGTGCAGCGCGTCCACGAGGGATCGCTGACCTACGCCCGCGAGATCAGCGACAAGCTGAAGGAGCTGGTCTACACCGAGGTCATGCCGGAGATCGCGGGCGGCTTCATCGCCTACCGCCGCGAGCAAATGGGCATCCACACCGAGACGGAGGAGAGCCTGCGCGACATCTACCAGGCCAGCCTCAGCCTGCTCTACAAGCTACTCTTCTTGCTCTACGCCGAAGCGCGCAGTTTGTTGCCGGTCGACAACCCCGGCTACCGCGAACAGAGCCTGACGGCGCTGGCGCAATGGGCTGCCGACCGCCGGGATCGCCATCTGCCGTTGAGCACGGCGACGCACGCCACGCCGCGCTATGAGGCACTGCTGGCGCTCTTCCACCGCATCGACCGGGGCGACCCCAGCCTGAACATCCCGCGCTACAACGGCGGGTTGTTCAACCCCCAGAATCCCAACAACGCCTTCCTGGAACGACACCGGCTCAGCGACCGGGCCGTGGCCTGCGCCATGGACACCCTCGTGCGCGACGCCGGCCAGCCGGTGGACTACGCCTACATCGACGTGCGCAACCTGGGAGCGATTTATGAGGGACTGCTGGAGAACAAATTGCAGGTCAGCCTTCAGCCATCAGCCGTCAGCGGTCAGCCCCCCTACTCCGTACTCCCTACTCCTTACTCCATCCAGCTCGTCAACGACAAAGGCGAGCGCAAGGCGACCGGCTCATACTACACCCCCGACTACATCGTGAAGTACATCGTCCACCAGACGGTGGGACCGATTCTCGAAGCACGCGCGGCAATCTTCACGGCGGCGATGGAACGTGTGGCCGAGGCGCGCCGGGCGTTGGAACGCACCGCCGACCCCGGAAGGACACACCTGCTGCGCGGGCGACTCGACACCGCCGAGCGCGACGCCCGCGAGGCCTTCCTGGGCATCAAGGTGCTCGATCCGGCGATGGGATCGGGGCACTTCCTCGTCAACGCCGTGGACTTTCTCACCGACGGCATCATCCGGCAGATGCAGATCTTCCACGACGCGCATCCTGCCATCCCCGAGGACTGGAACCCCATCCAGCAGTTGGTGGAGCAGGTGCGGCGGGAAATTCTGGACGAGATGGCGCGCCAGGGCATCGCGGTCGAGCCGCGCCGGCTCGACGACACGGCGCTACTCACCCGGCTGGTGATGAAGCGCTGCATCTACGGCGTGGACTTGAACAAGATGGCGGTGGAGCTGGCGAAGCTGAGCCTGTGGCTGCACTCGTTCACCGTGGGCGCGCCGCTCAGCTTTCTGGATCACCACCTGCGCTGGGGCAACAGCCTCATCGGAACAGACGTGCGCACGGTGGAGGCGGGGATTCAGGTGGGGAAGCAGCAGAAGACCGGCCTGGGCGAAGTCTCACAGTTCGGCCTGTTCGCCGGGCCGTTCGCCGGACTGCTGGATTTGACGGCGTTGATGGTGGAGGTGGTGGACCGCGCCGACGCCACCCTCTCGGACGTCCAGCAAAGCGCGGAAGATTTCGAACAATTTCAACACTCGCTGGTTCCTTACAAACAGGCACTCGACCTGTGGGTGAGCCGCTCCTTCGGCAACCCAGAGGCCGACGACTTCCTGCGGCTATACGGCGACGCCGTGCTGCCGGCCCTGCGCGGCGAAAAGGAAGTGGCGGAGCGCTACAAAGCGGCCATCGCGCGGGCGCACGCGCTGTGGGAAGAGAGGCGCTTCTTCCACTGGGATTTGGAGTTCCCGGAAGTCTTCGTAGACTTGCAGAAGCGCGACTGGGCGGAGAATCCGGGGTTCGATGCGGTGATTGGGAATCCACCGTATGGGTCAACTAATGCACTCCCCTGGTTTCCCAACCTCCAAAATGATGTCTTCGTCTATTTCTGGAAACAAGGCATTGACACAACCAAAGCTGATGGTTACCTTTCATTTATCACCCCAGCAGGTTGGCTCACGGGGATCAATTTCCAGAGCTTGCGAGAAATACTACTCAACGATGGGAAAATTCTAAAAGTTGTCGGGCTTCCCTATGATGTTTTCAGAGGCGCGTACATTGATACTTGTATTGTGGTGATTAAAACTGGAGAAAGCACTTCGCAAGTAATTGAAGTCAAACAAATGCAGAAAGATGATGATGCAACGAAGATCGAGGAATTAACTTACGATACTATTGAAGCTAGCTTGTGGTACACCGATCCTTACAAAAAATTCATATTGCTTCCTGCTGTGGCTAAATTACAAAGATTTTATTCGTCACCGCAATTCGCACCATTGGGCGAACTAATTCGTGTAGAAAGAGGAGTTCAGCCCTATAGCCAAAGTAAACATACCACAGAGCAAATACAAAGTGATTTCCTGCGTTTATACGGTACACCTACCCAGGAACAACAACAAGTTTATCTTCCTGAATTACTTGGCGAAGAGTTGTCAAGATATCGTATTGAGTCAGACGCAAACCGATGGCTGAAGTATTCTGATGAATTAGCAAGCAAACGCGATGTAGACTTTTTTGTGCGCCCCAGAGTTGTTTTACGGCGGCTATTATCAAGACGGCGAGAATTGATGGCAGCGGTTACTTCAGAAAGGTTCATTACAACAGACAATATCTTAAACATCTTGATTGAAACCAAAGGTATATCAGAATACTATATTGCTTCATTGCTAAACTCCAAATTGATTGCTTGGATTTACACAAACACATCGGCAATCTCAGTAAAGGATGACTTTCCTCAAGTCACATACGAAGAACTAAAAAAACTTCCCATCCCACACATCCCCTTCACCACCCCCGCCGCCGAGCGCGCGCGGCTGCTTGCCGAAGCGCAAACGCTCGCCGCCGCGTGGGTGCAGCAGCCGGACGCCGCCACCGCGTCGTACAGCGCCTTCCTGAAATGGAGTACGGAGTATGGAGTAGGGAGTACGGAGTATGAAATGGGAAGTGGGGAGCGACACGCCGATGTGACGCACGATTTATTGGCAAGTTTAGCCGAAGAGATGCTGGCGCTGAACCGCGAGAAGCAGGCCGAGATGCGCGGCTTCCTCGCGTGGCTGGAGCGGCACATTGGCGCGAAGGTGGACGCTCTCACCGGCAAGAGCAAACTGCAAAATTACCTGGGTGACTATCAGAAAGGGCAGCCGCACCTGTCGTTCAATGACGTGCTCGCCATCCTGCGTCAAAATCGTCGCAAACTCGCCGCCGACCCGGACGCCCGCGCCTTCCAGGAGACGCTCGAACGGGAATACGCCGCCAGTCTCGCCAGGCTGCTGCCCCTCAAACAGCGCCTTGCCGCCACTGACCGGCTGATCGATCTCATCGTCTACCGGTTGTATGGATTGACGGAGGAGGAAGTCGGGATTGTGGAGGGTTGACACAATTGACAAGTATATGAACCTTCCTACAATGAAGGGCGGAGGCGGTATGACCATAATTCCATCCACCATCAAGGTTATCGCGCCGGACGGACGGCTCACGCCGGCGCGCCGACGGCGGTTGATGCTCGATCTCTGCTTGCGGCGCGCCCGTCCGGGAACCGGCAGCGGACAGGCATTTCTACACCGGAGGACAGCGATGTATCCCTGGCCCGATTTGCGCCCAATTCTACAAGATATTCCCTGGCTCATGGTCGGCGGCGTCGCCACCCGCGCCTATATGCCGGAGCGCGCCACGCAAGACCTGGACATCCTCATCCGCCGCACAGACGGCGACGCGGTCTGGGAGAAGCTGCAAGCCGCCGGTTATACGCGCGTTTCGGAGCTGGCAATCCCCGGCTTCATCGCCCGCTCGCCTGAAAATGTCGAGTTGGATATCCTCTACGGCGACGAAGCCTGGCTGGATGAAGCATTACAGAATCCAGAGACGGATGCCGCCGGGTATCCTGTCATCGGGTTGCCGTATCTCGTGTTAATGAAGCTGGCCTCGGCGCGCACGCAGGATATGGCCGATCTCGCGCGGATGCTCGGCCTGGCCGCGGAAACCCACTTGACCCAGGTGCGCGACACAGTGCGCCGGTACATCCCTGAGGCGCTCGAAGACCTCGAAGCCCTCATCTATCTGGGAAGGTTGGAAATTGAGCATGAAAGGTAATTTATAACGCTTGAAACGGGCACAAGGCCTAGACTACAACTGAAATTATATAGGACTTACGCAAATTTCTGTTTGTAGTGACGGCTTTAGCCGTTCTTAGCTCCTAAGAGACGCCTGAAGGCGTCACTACAAATCCTCCGCCGCTTGATTCGAGCCAGACTTGCGTAAGTCCTGTATATTGAGGAAATGACCATGTCAGGAGACGTTCACAGTCAGCTTGTACGTGGGATTGCTGCGGCCAGGGCCGGCGATAAGGCCGAAGCGCGCCGCTATTTGGAGCACCTGCTGCTGGATTATGCCGCCACACCCACCGAAAAAGCGCAGGCACACATCTGGCTAACCGAACTCACCGCTGACCCCGGCGAAAAGCGCGCCCATCTGGAACAAGCGCTGGCCGGCGATCCGGACAACGCCGTGGCGCGGCGTGGCCTGGCTATACTGGACGGCCGGCTCAAGCCGGAAGACATCATCGACCCGGACCGCCAACCCACCCCAGAACAAGCCGCACCCGCAACGCCACAGCCGGTCGATACCCGGCGCTTCGTCTGTCCCCAGTGCGGCGGCGTCATGGCGTTCGAACCGGGCGAGAAATCCGTGCGTTGCACCTACTGCGGCCATCATCAGACGATCTTCTCCGCACTTAAAGACGGCCTGCTGATGGAAGAACACGACTTCGTCGTCGCGCTCGCCACCGCCCAAGGCCACACACTGCCCCCTGGAATGTACGTCTACCACTGTGAGGGGTGCCAGGCGAAGCTCATGCTCTCCCGGGAACTCTCGACGCATTGTCCATATTGTGGTTCTTCCCACGTGGTCGAGATCGAAACGCAGGAAATAGTGCAGCCAGAAGGCATCATCCCTTTTGCTATCACTGCGGAAGAAGCGGAGAAGACTTTTCATCGCTGGATCGAGAAAAACGTACATAGCGACTCAGTGCGCACCACCCGCGTGCGCGGGCTCTATCTGCCCGCGTGGACGTTCGACATTAGCAAGGAAGTACGTTGGCGCGGATTCGAGCCGGATAACAAGCGGTATGGCGGCTCCCAGAAGCGCGTCCACGAGGGCAGTTACTACCTGCTCGAAGATGATGTCCTCGTCCCGGCGACACACACACTGCCGCAAGACCTGAGTACCGCCTTCGACAAATTCCTGCTCGAAGAAGCCGTACCCTACGACAGCGCCTACCTTGCCAACTGGCCCACAACGCTCTATGACATCTCGGTCGCGGATGCCTCCCTGCGGGCGCGACGGATCGTGCTGAAGAAGGGGCAGAAGGCGGCCCGCATCCAGGCCCTGGCCAGCGTCCCCAACATCCAGAACTTCCAGACACTGGCCGGCGATACGGTGGTCCTTTCCTACAAACTGGTACTGCTTCCTTTCTGGATCGCCAACTATCGTCTTGAGGAGAACACCTACACCGTCGTCATTAACGGCCAGACCCAGCGGGTGAGCGGGCAAAAACCATCCGGCCTGTTCCAGAAACTGTTCGACAACATTTTTCAATCCTGACAGGCTTTCTCAAACCTGTCAACTCTTAATCACTTGCGGAGGACAACGTATGACAACCATCCCTATCCTTCCACGCCCTGAATATCCACGCCCGCAATTTCGGCGCGAACCGTGGATCAACCTCAACGGCCCGTGGACCTATACTTTCGATAGTGGCAAATCGGGAGCGCAGCGCGGCTTTGCCCACAGCAACGGCTTTGACGGCGTGATCACCGTTCCCTTCTGCCCGGAGAGTCCACTTTCCGGCGTGAACCACAAAGATTTCATCGAGATGATGTGGTATCAACGCCCGATCCATATCCCGACGGATTGGGCCGGCAAGCGCGTGATCTTGCACTTCGGCGCAGTGGATTACGAGAGCGAAGCCTTCATCGATGGCGAATCCGTGGGGCGGCATTGGGGCGGGACGGCCTCCTTCAGCTACGACATCACCGCTTACGTGACGCCGGGCCGCACCCACAATCTCGTTGTCTACGTGCGCGACGACGTCCGTTCCGGCCAACAACCCAGCGGCAAGCAGTGCCCCGATTTCAAGTCGCGCGATTGTCACTACACGCGCACGACCGGCATCTGGCAAACGGTGTGGCTGGAAGCGGTGCCCGAGTATGGACTGCGGGATTGTCAGATTGTGCCGGATGTGGACAACGCGCGCTTCATCATCACGCCGCGCTTCTACGCACTCAAGGCCGGGCTGCGTTTTCGCGCCACGCTCCAAGATGGCACTACGGTCGTCGGCCAGGCGGAGACTGTCGCCGCTAACGGCATCCCGTTGATCCTGCCGATGGCCTCCCCCAAACTGTGGTCGCCGGCGTCGCCCTTCCTCTACGACCTGATTTTTGAAGTCCTCGACGGCGACACAGTCATGGACACCGTCCAGAGCTACGCCGGTCTGCGTAAAATTCACCTCGAAGGCAAGCGCATTCTCCTCAACAACGAACCGCTCTACCTGCGGCTGGTGCTCGATCAAGGCTTCTACCCCGACGGCATCTGGACAGCGCCGACGGACGACGCGCTCAAGCACGACATCGAACTGGCGTTGGCGGCAGGCTTCAACGGCGCACGCCTGCATCAGAAAGTCTTCGAGGAGCGCTTCCATTACTGGGCGGACAGGCTCGGCTATTTGACCTGGGGCGAGTCGTCCAGTTGGGGCATCGACGTGAAGGACGTGGTCGGCGCGCGCAATTTCCTGGCGGAATGGCGCGAGATCGTGACCCGTGACCGCAATCACCCCTCGATCATCGCCTGGACGCCCTTCAATGAGACGCACGACACTGGCGACAAGCGCCAGCACTATCGCCTGCACCGCGACGCCGCCCAGCTCGCCCGCGACCTCGACCCCACGCGCCCGGTCAACGACGCCAGCGGCTACGTCCACGTGGATACCGACCTGTGGACGGTCCATACCTACGAGCAAAATCCCAACCTCCTGCGCGACCAGCTCAAGCCCCATCCGCAGTACGGACCTTTCCGCAACTTTCCCGACCGCGAAGTCGCCTACGCCGGCCAGCCCTATCTCGTGGATGAGTACGGCGGCATCAAGTGGATTCCGCGTGCTGACCTGGTCTACGCCGAAAATTCCTGGGGCTACGGCAACGCGCCGCAAACCTTAGAGGAGTTCTACGCCCGTCTGGAAGGACTGACCGACGTGCTCTTGAGCTACGACCATATCGTCGGCTTCTGCTACACGCAATTGACCGACATCGAACAAGAGCAGAACGGCATCTACAATTACGACCGGACGGAGAAGTTCGATATGGCGCGCATCAAAGCCATATTCACGAAGTAACTATCAGCCACCCTTGTCCGATGGCGAACAGGACTTTGGGGATGGCGCATAATAAGTTGACACTGCGGCCATCGGTGCTGACCCTCTCATCCCCCCCCACCCCCTGCTCCCCCGCAAGCGGAGGAGGGACGGAAATTGGCGTAAGTCCTAAAGGATGCTAACATGACGAAACTCTTTGGAAGGAATCTGAGCATATCATGACGACTGGCTACGTCTGTAACATTCAGCGCTTCTCCGTCCACGATGGGCCGGGAATCCGCACCACCGTCTTTCTTAAAGGCTGTACGTTGCGCTGCTTTTGGTGTCACAACCCCGAAAGCATCCGCCCCAAACTGGAAATCCAGTTCTTCCCCAACCGCTGCATCGGTTGCGGCGCGTGTGTGGAAGTGTGTCCCGAAGGCGCGCAGGCGTTCGACGCCAACGGCGTGCGCGTCTTCTATCACGAGAAATGTGCCGTGTGTGGCCAGTGCGTCGACGTGTGCTACGCCGAAGCGCTGGTCTTCAGCGGTAAAGAGATGACCGCCGAAGCCGTCGTGGATGAAATCCTGCTCGACCGCGCATTCTACGCGAACTCCGGCGGCGGCGTGACCCTTTCCGGCGGCGAACCAGCGTTGCAGGTCGAGTTCTCACGGGAGATTCTCGAACGCTGCCGGGCGACGGGCCTGCACACCGCCATCGAAACCGCCGCCAACGTCCCGTGGGAGAGCCTGACGGTGCTCTTGCCGCTGACCGACCTGGTGATGATGGACATCAAGCACATGGATTCTGCCAAACACCGCGACGCCGTCGGCGCGCCCAACGAACTGCTGTTGGCAAACGCCCGCCGCCTCGTCGAAAGCGGCCGGCCTATCATCTTCCGCATCCCTATCATCCCCACCGTCAACGACACACCGGAAGAGGTCGCGGCTATTGCCGCTTACGTGTGCGAGTTGCGCGACCTGCGCGCCGCGCAACACAACGGCGCATCCGGCGATCCTGCCCCCATTATCCTCGAACTCCTGCCGTTCCACCGCATGGCCGGCGACAAATACAACAGCCTGGGACTGGCCTACCGCGCTGCCGCTTTGACCCCGCCCACCCCCCAGCACATGGCAATGTTGGTGGACGTGGCACAGGCGCAGGGCATTCCGGTCCACAGCAGATAACGTATGCTCGATCTGCTCAAATTTGCCCTCATCCTCGGCGTGACGATCTTTCTGTTGACGCGCAAGGGGGATCTCGGCCTCATCCTGCTGTTGGATACAGGCTTGGCGGCGCTCCTGTTCGCCTATCCCTTCCTGAGCCTGCTCCGCTCCATCTGGCGCGGATTTATAGCCGCAGACACCTGGAATCTCGTCGGCGCCGTCTTCCTGGTGCTGCTGCTGGCCGAACTGCTGCGTCGCACCCACGCCATGGAGCGCATGGTCACTGCCCTGCAAGTCATCGTACCCGACAGCCGCATCGTGCTGGCGTTGATACCCACGCTGATCGGTCTGATGCCCATGCTCGGCGGCGCCATGTTCTCCGCGCCGATGGTCAACGAGATCGGCACGCGGCTCGCGCTGACGCCCAGCCGCAAGACGTACATCAACTACTGGTTCCGCCACTCGATGGAATACGTCTTCCCCCTCTACTCGTCACTCCTGATGGTCTCGGCGCTGCTCGGCGTTTCGGTCTACGCCTTCGTGCGCGCTTCGTGGCCGCTCGCCATCGCAGCATTGCTCGGCGGTGTGATATGGGGGCTAACGGGCATCCAGCAAGAAAAACCGCCGAGTAACGGACAGAGTCCGCGCGCCGCATGGCATACATTGCTCGCCAGCACATGGCCGATATTGCTGGTGATAGGGGTCGTCGTCGTCTTGCAGTTCAACATGCTCATCAGCCTGGCAGTCATCAACGTGCTTTTTGCCATCATCAAGCGCATCGGCCCCAGCCAGTGGCGCGATGTCCTCACCCGCAGTCTGCCGGTGCAGACGTTCTCATCCATTTTTGGCGTGATGGTTTTCAAACAAGTGCTGCAAGACGTCGGCGCCGTCGAACAGATTCCGCAGGCATTGAGCGCGCTCGGCCTGCCGCCGTTGATCGTCGCCTTTGTCGTGCCGATGCTGGTGGGTCTGGTAACGGGAACTCCCCCTGCGGCCATGGCACTGAGCCTGCCGTTGGTCGCGCCGTTGCTGAGCGAACTCCCCATCGAGGCCATGGCCGCCGGCGTATGGATGTTCGTCGGGTGCTTCAGCGGCATCATGCTCTCACCGATGCACCTGTGCCTGGCGCTCACCCACAACTACTTCGGCGCGAGTTGGGGAGCGCTCTACAAAACATTGATACCGTCTGTCGGTATGATCATCGCTACCGCCGTGGGCATCGTCCTGTTGCGTTAAAGGCAAATGCCAACAGACTCAACAGATTCCAGCGGTTTTTTTAAGACTTCGGACTTTTACTTTCGATTTTAGATCAACGATTAAGGAGAAGACGATGTCAGACCACAAAATAGCTTTGATCACAGACAGCACGTGTGACTTGCCGCCGGCGCAACGGGAACAATACGCGATCCACGTCGTGCCCCTGTCGATCATCTGGGGAGATGAGCAGTTGCGCGATGGGATCGACATCCGGCCGGAGGAGTTCTATGCGCGGCTGGTCGCGGACCCCACTTACCCAACGACGTCGCAGCCCACACCGCAGAACTTTTTGCACACCTACCGGCAGGTGCAACAGGATGGCGCCCAGGAGATCGTCGTCATCACCATCAGCAGTGCCATGAGCGGAACCCTCGAATCGGCGCGGCTGGCAGCGACGATGATCGACATACCCGTCCATCTCGTGGATTCCAGGTCCAACTCGATGGGCCTGGGCTGGCAAGTGCTGGCGGCAGCACGGGCACGGAAAGCCGGCGGAGATGCCGCCGCGATGGTGGCCGCCGCCGACGCAGCTCGCCAGAGCATGGTCTACATCGTCGTCCTCGACACCCTGGAATATCTGCGCAAGGGCGGACGCATCGGCGGTGCGAGCGCGTTTATCGGCACACTGCTGAACTTCAAGCCGCAGATTTGGGTGAACCACAAAACCGGCATGGTGGAAGCCGGACGGCGCACGCGCACCCGCCAGAAGGCGCTCCAGACGCTCCATGATGACTTCTTTGCCCAACTTGATACGCGCCAGAAGATGCGGATTGCCGTCTTGCACAACGCCGCATTGCCAGAAGCCGAAGCCCTGGCTGCCCGCGTGCAAAACGAGTTCGCCCCGGTAGAATTGATCATCACCATCGTCTCGCCGGTGCTGGGCGTGCACACCGGACCGCGCGCCATCGCCCTGTGCGGCCATACGGAAGATTGAGCGCACCCTGGAGTATACGACAGATTAAGGGGGGATGGGCCTATAGAAACACGCCTATCTCGTCATCAAAGTCGATAGCCATCTGGGAAGTGCACTTGAATGGCTATAGCCGGTTTCCAGACCAAGCCGCCGCCGGCCCAGGCGTAGGCAGGCACGGTCGGAGACCGGCCCGAGCATTGCCCCATAATTTGCCCTATGCCCCGCACCGCGGCAAAATTGCCGGGGACCTGCGCCAGGAGGAGAGACAATTTGCCCATTCGCTACGGCGCCCATTGTTATCTGTTCACCGACGGCTGGTCGGATGACCGCTTGCCCATCCTGGACACGGCCAAAGCAATGGGGCTGGACGTGTTTGAGATCATCGTCGGTGACGACGTGACCTACACACCGCGCCTCACCCGCCGGCGCGCCGAGGCGCTGGGGCTGGCGCTCACCGTCAGCCCGGGTGGAGCGTGGCCGCCAGAATGCGACCTTTCCGCTGACGATCCGGCGTCCCGCGCGCAAGGGCTGGCATGGCACCAACATCAGGTGGACATCGCTGCCGAACTCGGCGCGGTAGCCTATACCGGCGCGCTCTACGGCCATCCCGGCGTCGTCCGGCGTCGTCTTCCCCCCGCCGACGAACTCCCGCGCACCGCCGAGGGATTGCACCATCTAGCCGAGTACGGCGCACGGCGCGGCGTCGGCATTGTCATCGAGCCGATGAGCCACTTCCGCACCCACCTCGTCAACACGCCGGAGCAGGCCATGCAGATGATAGCGCTGGCCGACCATCCCAACCTGCACGTGTTGCTCGACACCTACCACCTCATCACCGAAATCCGCGACTACGCCCAGGCCATCCACACCGTCGCGCCCCGTCTGTGGGGCCTCCATGCCTGTGAAAATGACCGGGGTGTGCCCGGCGGTGGCCTTGTCCCGTGGGACACCATCTTCGGCGCGTTAAAAGCCATCGCCTTCGAGGGGTACGTGCTGCTGGAGAGCTACAACTCAACCATCGGCGATCCGCCGGGGACATTCGCCTTCCGGCGGGGGATGTTCCACGATCCATGCCCGGACGGAGAGGCTTTTGTCCGGCAGGGGATCGCATTTTTGAAGGCAGGGATGGGTAATGCATGAATCATAAAATAATCGTAACTATTCAGCCACCCTTGCCAGGTGACAAACGGGACTTGGGGGAGAGCACATAATAGGTGACCCCTTCGGCAGGTGATGACCCTCTCATCCCCCAACCCCCTTCTCCCCCGCCAGCGGGGAAGAAGGGGGCAAAAGGGGGGCAGGGAGGAGGGGCTGATAGAAACACGCATATCTTGTCAGATGGATAATTTGGGGTTGAGAAGCCTGGTTCTACCCACCCTCAGCCCTTACGCAGTACCATCCTCGCCACCTGCTTCAGCTCTTCGACGCGCAATGCCAGCGCGAGTCCGACGTAGACGATCACCCCCACGGCTACCCCGCCGAGGCTTTGAACGAGCACGCCGTCCGGGGCGACACGCATCCACCCCAGCAGGGCCACGCCCATCCCCACGGAGGCGAGCAGGACGCGCAGCGCCTGTCCCGCCAGACCGCGTCCGTCAAAGCCGCCGATACGCCGGTAGACCAACACCAGCAGCACCGCCATCTGCACGGTAAACGCCAGTGCGCTCGCCAGAGCAAGGCCACCGTGCGCCGCTCCCCCCAACGCGGTGAAGAGCGATGGCAGCGTCAGCCCCAACGCCAGGTTCAACGCCACGGAAAGCAGCGCCGCCAGCGCCGGCGTCCAGGTGTCGTGCAGCGCATAAAAGGCCCGCGCCAGCACTTCGATGGCCGAAAGCCCCACCAGCCCCACGGCATAGAAGGTCAACGCCCAGGCCACCGCCTGCGTCGAAGCCGCGTCGAATTCGCCCCGCTGGAACACCACCGCGATGATCGGTCGTCCCAACGTCATCAGCCCCACCGCCGCCGGCAACGTCACCGCGACGATGACGCGCAGCATGAGCATGAGCGTCCGCCGCAGGGCGTCGGTCTCGCCGCGCGCAGCCTGCTCCGCAAAGGTCGGGAAGACCGCCGTCCCTACCGCCTGGGCGAACACGCCCTGCGGCAGCAACACAATCAACCAGGCGTATTCCAATGCCGCAATCGCGCCCGCTCCCAGGTGCGACGCCAGGTTGTTGGTGACGAGCATATTCACCTGCGTCGCCGCCACACCCAACACGCGCGGGGCCATCAGCCGCCCCACTTCCATCACGCCGGGGTCGCCGCGTCCCACAATCGGCGCGTAATGCGCACCGTAACGAATAAGGCCCGGCACCTGGATCAACAGATGGGCCAGCGCGCCCACAACCGTCCCGATGGCCGGGCCTAGCGGCCCCAGCCCGGTCTCGCCGCCCCAGATGCCTCCGCCGATGAGCGCCAGGTTGTATAGGATGGGGGCTATCGCCGGGAGCAGAAAGTGCTGATGCGCGTTGAGAATCCCCATCACCACCCCGCTGACGCCGAAAATCGCCGTTGACAGCAACATCACCCGCATCAACACGGCGACCTGCGCCTGCACCGCGGCAGGAAGTGCGGGCGCGATCAACGTCCGCACCAGCCAGGGGGCGAAGGCGATACACAGCAAACTCAACGGCACGAGGACGATGAGGAGGATATTGATTACCGCGGAGGCCAGCTTCCACGCGGATTCAGTCTCGCCGCGCGCCAACCGTCCGGTGAACATGGGAATGAAGGCCGAGCCGAGCGCCCCGCCGGCCACAACGAAGAAGATCGCTTCGGGGATGCGCTGCGCGGCAACGTAAGCATCCATCGCCGCGCCCGTGCCAAAATAATGTCCAAAGACGATCTGCCGCACCAGGCCCAAAATCCGACTGACCGCAAACGCCGCCATAACCAGGATGGCGGCCCGCGCTACATGGCGTTGGGTTTTTTCCATCGGGATTACCTCAATCTACCGCGCATTGAAGGGGATGCCACTGCGCACTGCCGCTGCCTTCATCACCAGCGTGGCGTAACATCCCGATGGCAACGTAAAGCTGACCGTGATGGCCTGGCGACCGGGCGAATACCCGTCGGCAAAAGGTTCCGACACGACGACCCCGGCGGGCGCAAACCAGACCACCCGTTCCCCTTTAGCAAGATAGACGCACCGCAGGATACGCGCCTTAAAATCGTGCAGGGTCAGACCCTCCATGGCAAAGACGGCGTCCGCGGCCTCGCCGACCGCGCCTTCGTAACGCGCCGTCAGCCGTGGCAGATCGATTTCCAAGGCTTTCACGTTGTCGGGCACGTCGCTCGATGCCGGCAAGGGGAAGGGGACGCCGACGATGTCTAGCTGGAGAGAGGGGGAGGCCACGCGCTCAAGGCATCGCGCGGTGATGTGGTTCCACACCCACGACTGGTAGGCCGAGAGGTAGATCGAGAGCAAGCGATCCTGGATCAGATTCACCGCTTTGCCGTAATCGTGGGGATGATCTTTGAGATAAGTGATCACGCTGCGCAAATTCGAGGGACGCGGGGCCTGGTGCAACAGAAAGCCCCACTGTCCCCAATGGCTCTTCACCAGCGCCTTGAATTCGCGGATGTCGGCAGGATCGCCGAGCATGGGTTCTTCCAGATAAAAGCGCACGGCCTGCTCGGCGTCGCGCAACAGAATCGCCTTACCAATGAAGCCACCTTCGGCCAGCGAACCAAAACGTTGTGCGTCGAAGTAATTAGGCAGGCCCGCGGTTTCCAGCTCCCGCAAAGCGTCGGTCAGGGCGATGGCTTCCTGCTTCGACAAATCGCGGGCGACGATGGTGAAGCGGTTGCCCAACACGTCCCTGGGCTGCAAGGCGCGCGGTCCCCACTGCACGCGCTGCGCGACGAAGCCTTTGTCCTTGATCTGCTCCGCTCCCCGCTTGCGGACGCTGGCATACTGGATCGCCACCGCGCCGGCATCTTTGAGCGCGGGGAACACCACCATACTAGGGGTAAGTTTCAACCGCGCCGCGAGACGGTCGCGCACGGCCAATGTCGACATGTCGCGCTTTTCGATGCGGTAGTAAGCGTACGCACCGCGGTCTCCGGGCAGTTGGATCTGCTCCTCGACTTGAAAATCTTCGGGGATATGCTTGATGTGCATGGCCATGTCCCTGCGCTAAGGCGCCACTACAGTGATCGTCGGGGTCGGCATGGGCGCCGGCGTCGGCGTGGGCATCGCGGTGACAAAGATGACGTGTTCAAACCCCAAACTCAGGATCAGCGAGCGCAGCACGTTGCGTGCGTTTTCTTCGGCGGTCTCAAGCAAGCCGTCCTCAATCGCAGCTTGCAACATCAGTTGCTCGGCTTCCTGACGCGCGGCAGTCTCGAGCTGGGGGTTCATCCCCGCCACGCCGGTACGGCGATCATACACATACGTCCGGCTGTTGTCCAGGGTGGCGACAAAGACCTCTGCGGGCGGCAAACGCACGTAAACCGTCCCCTCATCGGTGGTCATCAAGTCCTGGGTCCCTATCGTCGACAAATCAACGCCGGCGATCATCTCACCGTGGGCGATCAAAAGGAGCTTGTCACCGAACAGAAATCCCAGCGGTCCCTGACCCGATTCCGCCGTGATGACCTTCTCGATCTGATACGAGGCCGTTTCCAGGCGACTCAGCGATTGTATACCCTCGATCACCGTCGTCGCACTGGGATAGATGGTCGGAGTCGGCTGCGGTAAAAGTTGTTGTGGGTTGATATCTAATTTAGGGGACTTGCTGCGTGAAAGGACAAAAAGCCACACACCCACAACAATGATGGCGATCACCCCTACCCACATCAAAAGACGCCTGAGTTTCGACATAGAACTTGCCCCTCTCTTCTTTATTTCTTCCCGGAAAATAATTCGCCTTACTTCTCTGAAAATAGCCCCAGAGCACCCAGAGTTCACAGAGAAAAACTCAAATTCTTT
>DAOOGN010000027.1:0-40809 GCA_035415725.1 Anaerolineae bacterium
CTCAACTTCGTATGTATTGATGCTCAGGCCACTTTCTCTCCGACAAACTGCTAGCCGTCGCCGAAAATGCGTGTCCGTGTTGAAAGGGGGCTGTTCTCGCCAGGTTTGCATACGTTGTTTTGCGAGATCGAAATCCACATAGGATTCGACAGATCTGTAACCCGTGGGAAGGACGGATGCAAAGCGCTCGGTTAACGTAAGCGCACGGTACCACGATGGATCTTGGACAATAGATTGTTTCATAGAATCTTCAATCCCCTTTCTGCATATTGATTCCCAACCAGCGAGAAGTCAGACTTTACAGGTAAAGAAAGCCAGCAGGGTCAGAAATCCTTAGAGTTAACTTATCAAATGGCTTCTACAAAAGTGGCGATCTAACCTAAACCATCCCAGAAAGCCGAACCCGCTTTTCTGATCTGTTTGTTAGAAGATGCTACGGAGATGGAATAATCACAGACTTCACGAATCTCATCCATATTCAGTGTCGGATGGGTCTTCAAGAAGACATCCCGGTCGAACCACCATTTCCGCAGATCAAAGATAGACGCATCGAGACCGTGTGTGTCGCACATTTGCTTGAACAAGCGACTCCCCGGCATAGTCATCCACCAGCAAATCTGGACGAACCCGCCGTAGCGGCTAGCGACGGAGAAAGCAAAGTCGATGGTCTTTTTCATCTCCACACTCGTTTCCCACGGAAAGCCAACGATATAGGAATAATACAATGCGTCTCCCATCCCAAGCGCCTTCGCCCGCCGCCCCAGTTCCTCCACTTCCTCAATCCTCAACCCCTTGCTGATCTTCCGCAGCCCAGAACTGTATCCACACTCAACACCGACCCCGATGTTCTGTACGTTTGTACTCGCCATATGCTCCAGCACCCCTGGTCTCAGCAGATCTCGCACCCGACCCTCGATATGAGGACGCACCTGGGGAAAGATCTCGGTGGTGGCGGTGAGCACGTCGGCGGCGAACTGCACATCAGGAGTGAAGCAGTCATCGGCAAAGGCGATGTGTTGAATGCGTTTCGATCCGTTGTCACACACCGATTTGACGCAGGCCTCAAGTGAACCCAAGATGTGGTCGAGCGGGAAGGGTCGCCAACTCTGATGGAATGGCACAGAAGGCGCAGTCCATCAGACAGCCACGGGACGTCTGAACGGAGAGATTGGTTGGCCTGACCTCCCACTCATCCCAGCGGATCACGGGTAGCTGCCCTAACTCCTCCAAACTCAACAACGCGCGTTTGGAGGTGGAGGCGGATTCATAAGGCGTAGCGCCGGTTGACGCCCCCTCCGAGTGAAGATAACTCCTCCCATCTGCGGATTCCAACATCAACGTGAAGCTAAAGCCCGCCGAAGCCCCGGCCAGGGTGGAAGACATGGATTGTTCAAGCAGGGCGAGCTGTTCGTCCGTACACGCAGCAACAACGGCAGGGGTACGTCCATCCGGCGCTGCTTCGGCGGTCTGAGCGGCGTCCGGGGTTTCAAGCGGCGCTGCGCCCCGTCCCATCCGCGCGCAAAAGATGGTCAGCAGCGAACACACGATCACGATCAGTCTAATTCTTTTCATGGGAACGCATTTTAACCGGCAGCCCACCGGCGACTGGAAGAAAATCGCGGCCTACAAGGTCAGGGAGTGTATGAACTTTCTTTGCCCACGCGCACGCGGTTGTTTCGCCTGTTCAATAGCCATCGCCATTTGACCGCGCTTCATGGCCGCCCTCAGCTTGCTCGGAGCCGCGGATACTTACGGCCTGGATCTCATTCACTATTATAGCACAAGCGCCTTTCAATCGAGAGCAATGCCTCTCATCATCCAGAGATAGGCATCTTCGAGCGTTGGCTGTGAAGAACGCGCACCGGGAAGGGGCGCGGCATCTGCAAGAACGCGGTAGCGAACCATTTCGGCCTGGCGTACGCTGGCTACCACCACCGCGGTCGAATCTGGCTTGTAGTTTGGCGGCGCTGCCATCTCCCATACTTTGCCTTCTACGCTCTCTATCATTTCAATCGTAGCGCCGTGAAATAGCAAGCGACCTCGGCAAAGCACTGCCAACTCCAAACAAGTTTGAGCCACGTCTTCCACAATGTGAGTAGAAAGGATTACCATCCGATCTTGCCCCAGTTCAGACAGCAAATTGCGAAAACGCACCCGTTCTTCCGGGTCGAGGCCGGCCGTAGGCTCATCTACAATCAACACCTGCGGCTCAACCAGCAAAGCCTGGGCAATCCCAACACGCCGCTTCATTCCGCCCGAAAAAGTGCGCAGTCGCCGTCTGGCTACATCTGTCAATCTAACCAAAGACAACACCTCGGTTATACGCGCACGACGCATGCGTCCATTATTTAGGCCCTTCAATAAGGCAATGTACTCCAGGAACTCGCTGGCGCTCAAGTCAGCATAGAGTTCCAATTCTTGCGGAAGATAGCCCAATGTAGCCTTGAATGTATCCAGGTCGCGCCCCCGGGTGAGGTCGAGGTGATCGGCGCAAATTGTTCCCTGCGTTGGCCGGATTAACCCTGCCAATATGCGCATGAAGGTCGTCTTGCCCGCTCCATTCGGCCCAAGCAAGCCAAACATGCCATTTTCGATACGGAGGGTAATGCCATCAAGGGCGACTACGCCATTTCCATAGACCTTGTGCAGGTTATCAACTTGTATAATCATGGTGGAGTTCCTATAGACGCGATCGCCTGATGGCGGGCTTGCCACAGGCTCAAATGGTCTTGCCCGGTCTGTTCACGGGCCAGCGTGAAAAAACTCTCGGCGGCGGCCGGCTGTACGTTGTCCAGCGAATATTTCGCGCCGAACTCGCGCAATAGCGCTTGAAAATCTTCGCCTGGCGATGCAAGATAAACCTCGTGCAAACTCAATATGTCAGCGGCCAAAGCAGCCAGGCGTGGAGGTGTCCATGTTATGTTGGAAATCCCACGGGCTGCCAGCTCCTCGTCCAACTGTTGCCGGTTGAGCATGGCTTCTAAGCCAGGCGTAAGTGGGCCGCGATTGGTTTCAAATACTCGGGTCCAAAAACTTATTTCTTGATCAACCAGTGTCGGATCCTCGCGCAAGTGCGCCGTAACGTGGATAGCAGTATACCAGGCCAATGCCTCATCTAATGTTTGCTCCGACTCCGGCATCAGCCGACCGGCCGGTATTTGGGGGTTGTTGGTTATCCCGTTCGACGGGCGCTGTACCAGCAAGGGCGGCGGCCACCGAACCTGGGCTCGCCACCACGCCAGAGATACCTCGTGCGCTCGGTGGAGGGCTGCCCGAGTGGGCTCCAATTCACCGCTACGCAGGCCGCGCAAACTAGCCATATACTCACTGGTCTCTGGATAGAACAACACGCCCTCACCCCAGGCGGCGTCCTGCCGGTAGGGCAATGCAACCACACGCCAGGTTTCCGTTGGCGGCAAGCCAAGCCAATCTCGCAATTCGGTCAACGTGCTCAAATAATCGGCGCCGAGCACGCAATCTTCAGCCGTCGCATGGGCAGGCAAAAACACCTGCTGATCTACCTGGCACGGCTGAATAGCGCCATAGGCCAGCAATGCCGATGGCAAAGTCCCCTGCCATTCGACGAGAATAGCATCATCTGGAGTAGATATTTGGGCCGAATCAGCGGCCAGCACCTTGCCCGCATCCTTGGAAAACCGCACTGCCAGGCGCCAGTCTACTTCAGCCAGATGCGGCCCAGCAACAAGGGGCCAGGGGTGCCAATCGCCATCTCGTTCGAGAAAGCCAATCCCGTCAGCCAGGTACGCGCGGAGCGGCAACGGTAGGCGGATCCAGGGACCACGCAGCGTATCAGCTCTGGCGTAGTCTTCACGCGCCGTAAAAAGGCGTCCCCCGTAATGGATAGACACGACAATGGATTCTTCTGGCGCCACAGGAAGCGGCAGGGGAACGAGCACGCTATCGCCCTCCCGCCGCGCCGCTGCAGGCGCGCCGCCTATACTGACCTCTTTAATCTCCAGTCCTGCGTTCAAACGCAAAAACATCTCCTGCACGGGGAGCATCCCCGCATTGCGCAGCGTCAACACAGCCTGCCCTTCCACCTGAGCGCCATGCAGATGAAGATGTACATCGTTTTGGACAACTGACCATTGTCCAGTCGGCTGGCCCGGCGTTGCTGGTACCTGAGCTGTACTTGCCACTGCCGCAAAATGAAGTAGCACACTGCCGGCAACCACCAGGCCAGCAAAGGGCCAGACTATAGCCCGCAGCGCGGGGCGGAGCGCGTCCAGCCGGTGAGCGCGCACCAACCCCCACGGCAACCCGGAGACCAGTGTCAAAGCCAGAACACCCCAAAAAGTTAATACCCCCCTTACCAGGGGAGCGTCAGCGCCCAGGCCAGCCGAAGGAGAAAGGGTATACGTCAGTAGGGCAATGTTCCATGGGGATAGCAAGGTCGCAGTAGGCACAATCAATCCAGCCAGCCAGATGACCCAATAGGCCAGCGCTACAACATACACAAGGATAGGTGTGCGGAAAAACGCCGCCAGCAACAAATAAACTGCGACCGCCAAGGCCAATACGGTCAGGAGCGGCGGCAAGCCAAACGCTATGAGCATTGTCAAGGGGGGCGTTTTAGCGGTTGCGCCCGGCAAGAAGGTGGCCACCCAGTGCAGCAGCAGGTGAATACACACCGAACAAGCCAGAGGCAAGTAAAGGCCAGTAAACATCCCGGCGGCGAATTCGAATGGCCGGAGAGATGTAGACCACAGTATATCGGCCACCGGCCCGCAACTGCGCGCAACAGCCGGAGCCACTAAAAAAGCGGTCAGCACAAAAACAATCGTCGAGAAACCTTTGCCGACAATGGTAGCGACAAAATCGGCGCTGCTGGCTGTGGGCAGCAGCACTTGAAACACATTTACATAAAGAAGAAGAGTGAGTATAGCCTGAAACAGCCAGAAAGCTGGTTGCCGGACGAGCAAGCGGGCCTGATAGCCGGCCGTTGCCAGGACGCGAGGCAGGCTTGGCAATGGCAATGTATGGAAATTCATTCCCGCCTCCGTAGAAAAGGCTCAACCACGCTGGTTGCAGCCAGGGCCAAAGTTGTCCCCAACACCCCCAGCCCCATAAGCAGCGCCCGATTCAGCGGCCACTCGGGCGCATCTGGCTGAAGCGACGTCAAAAAGAGCAAGAAAACCCGCCCGGCCGGATGTAGCAGCATTTCTCCTTGAAATATCAGTTGTAAAAGCCACACACTCCCAACCAGCAGAGCGCCCACTGACGAACTGCGCGCCAGGATCGCCCCCACAGCGCCCAGGCCAATGAACGCCATCGCGGGGGCGCTCCAAACCAGGATCCATCCCAGGCCATAAAGCTGCGGGGAAGAAATGCGCCAAAGCCATGCCCAGACCGGCATCGCCATACCGCCCACGCCAACAACCAAGCTCACCGTGAACAGGCGCTCGGCCAACAGACGCCGCAGGGAAAAGGGAAGACTGGACAACACTTCGAGGACAGGATCCGCAAAGACATGAGCCGCCAGCAAGCCAGCGATAGCCGGAAGGAGGACCTCCAAGTAGGCCAACAAAACAAATAGACTGGTGTCCGCATCGGCATGTTTCCAGGCCAGAAGCGCCGCACAAGCGCAAGTCACCAACCCATACAAGGTTAGGCCCCAACTACCCAGAGCACGAAGGTGGTAACGCTGACGAAGGATCATGGGTTGTAGCAATTTGTAGCACCTACTATTGAATCTGAATAGCGCCCGCTATCGGAAGGTCCTTGGCCTCAATATCCCATATCTGCTTCAACATTTGCAGATCGGCAGGAGCGGAATTCTGACTGGTTAAGCCCAGCCAAACGCGGACAACTCGCAGGTCTTTATCTAACAAAACTTTGGTGGGAGTTCCAGGCAGGTTCATCCCATTAAAAACTTTTTTATCCAGGTCGAGCAATACAGGAAAAAGCAACTCGTGTTGACGGGCATGCTGGGCCACCGACAGCGCATCGTCCCCCACTGCGATAGCTAACACTGGTGGGTGTGTAGAGTCGCTTTGGTCGGCAATTCTTTGCCACAACACCACATCCTGATGGCAATACTTGCAATTCACGCTAAAGAAAACCAGCAAAACGCCTCGACCTTGATAATCGGCCAAGTTCACCAACTTATTCGTTGTTACATCTTCCAGTTCAAACGGATCAACCGCTTGACCCACTCGAACCATGCGGCTAAAACGAACTTGGTTCTCAAGCGCAGCCACTTCTTTTTTCAAATAGCCTGTTACCCTTTCCAGGTTTCAATACTTGACACTGGCGAAAATTAAGAGTAGGACTGTGACTTGTTTTCCAATAGTGTTAGGATGATTTCCGCCAACGTCAAGCCCTGAAGATCATACTAAAAAACTAGCCCCCTGTAAAGATGCGCGCGTACTGTTTTTTTTAGTACCCTAACACCAACTCACCCCAGTACCGGGGTACTAGAGTGAGTGCTGTTTGCTACCATTCACGTCACGCTATGCGCTGCGCATCAATACCGCTCCTGGTGTTCAAGCGGGCGCATCTATCAACCCGTGCTGCCAGGCCCAGGCCACGGCCTCAGCCCGCGAATGGACCGCCAACTTGGTATAGAGGCTCGTCACGTAATTCTTGATCGTCTGCTCGCCGAGGCAAAGGTCTTGGGCGATCTGCTCATTCGAACATCCCTGCGCCAGGCGTTGCAGGACAGCGCGTTCACGTGCGCTCAGTTTAGCTGCACACGGATGTGTCACCGACCCACCCAAAGCTCGTTCGGTGATTTGGGCCATAATCCTTTGACTGTACCACTGTTGTCCCTGGGCCACCGCCCGCACGGCCGCCACGACCGCCTCCAATGGTTCCTCTTTCAGCAGGTAGCTCTGCACTCCCGCTTGCAACATGCCGTAAACGTACTGATCCTCGGCAAAGGCGCTCAAAGCCACCACGCGGGTGGGTAGATGACGCTCGGTTATCTGCATCGCCACCTCGATACCCGTCAATCCGGGCAACCGGCAATCCAGCACCGCTACGTCTGGCGTCAACTCTACAATCAAACGCAGGGCTTCTTCCCCGTGCGATGCCTCGCCTACCACGACCATATCCGCAGCTTTCCTCTCCAATGCCCCGCGAATGCCCGCCCGCACCGCGGGATGGTCATCGGCCAATATCACCCGGATTTTACTCACATGTTCGTTGTTCATCGTCAATTTGCCCCCATACGCGCACTGCTGTCCCGGCGCCCGGCGCCGAGCGAATTTCCAACTTCCCACCCAGCGCCGCTATGCGCTCTTTCATCGTCGCCAATCCATAATGCCCCCGCAAAGTCAATGATTCCACTTGTCTCGGCAGCACAAAGCCCCGGCCCTGATCCCATACTCGTAGTTCGTACTCCGTCTCACTGATTTGTAGATGGCCCCAGATTTCCCGGGTCCCGGCATGCAAGATCGCATTGTTCACTGCTTCCTGGAACACACGCAGCAGGGTGATCCCCAGCGGGTCAGGTAACCTGGTCGCGCGCGACGGCACAGTCAGTTCAATCACCACGTCCTTTCTTCGCATAACATCCTGCGCATATTGCGACAGCGCCGGCCCTACCCCCATGATGTCGAGCACGTCAGAACGCAGGCCCCCACATACCTCACGCAAAACTTGCATAATACGTAACGCTTCTCGCCGCAGTGTTTCCAGTCGCGCGACCAGCTCGGAATCTTGCAAGCCATCCCGGCAGTCGCACAATTGATAGCTTAGCGCGATCAGGTCTTGCACCGGCCCGTCGTGCAACTCCCAAGCCAGAACACGTCGTTCTTCCTCTCGTACTGCGAGCAAGCGTTGCTGGATGGCTTCCATCGCTCTGAGCATCTGTTGCAGATCACTCATCAACGACACATTCTCTACAGCCAAAGTCGCCTGTTCTCTCAGCGTTTGCAGAATATCCATATCGGCCGGATCGAAGAAATCATCATCCCTTTTCGGCCCCAGAATCAACAAACCCAGAGATTTTTCGTCAGTGGTCAATGGCACATACCACTTGACCGCTGCTTCAGAAAACGGGGGCGGCATTGAAACACCGTTGTTCGCAGACAGTCCAGATACCAGCACCCCTGGCCCGCTCCAAGCCTGTATCACCTGCCCCGATAGCCGTGGCGGGACGACGAGTCCCACACACCCTTCTAACAGGAGTTCGCCGGCGGGTGTATACAAATAAAGCGCCGCACCTTCCAGCCGCAGTCCCTCGGCTACCAGTTCCACCAAGCGCGCCGCCAGTTCGTCACGGCGCGCCAGACCGCTCAGAGTGTTACTCAACCGGCTGATGACGCCACGGTAGTCATACCAGCCGCCGTAGAACAGACGATCCACAGCGTGTTGTATTTTTTCGCGCAGGGGGACGAGCAACGCCGCCATGACCATCGTCGCCGCCATGCCCGTCACAAGTTGTAGCAAAGGCATTTGTGTACTGAACACCATCCCTATGCCTGTTGCGGTGAGATAGAACACGGCCCACAACAGCCCCAGGATAAAAACCACCAGACTGCGGTTCAGGAAACGGTCGAAAGGCGCCAAATCATATTTGATGATGACGTAAGCGTGGGTCAAGGGAGTCAAAATCAAAAAGGGAAAAGTAAATTGATAAGAGAGACCCGCTCCAACACCCAGCATAACGTTAGGTAAAAGGGAGAAAAAGATCATAGGAACAGAACCGGCTACCGTGCTCAAGACCAACCCGCGTAACCGGCGACGTAGATCAACCGAGCGTGTCGTCCAATACGTGTATAACAAGCCAACTATAAATCCCAACAAGGCTACGGTCAGATAGAGTAATTGGATTATGCGCCAAACTGGCAAAAAGGTAACCGTTAACTTCTGCGCATTACCCCACGCGCTGCTGGGAAATGGAGACGCCAGCAGACAGAACAACATCAGCAGACCACTAAATGCGATCAGGCAACGAGAAAATGAGCGGATAAGTGATTGTCGGGGAGCGGTCAACGCAACGTAGAAATGACTCAACAGCGGTGGAAGCGCCAGCAGTGTCAAATGAAACACGTAAACGGCCCACATCAGATTGAAGGTCGAAAGTCCGCCGGCCGATAGCGCGACCGTCGCCGTCTGCGCCAACAGGAAGTACGCGCGACAAACGCCTACGCGAGGCCGTAACACAAAAATCACCACACCGGCAATCCAAAAGCTGGCGGCTACCAGCAGCGGAATGAGTCGCCACAACACCACAGTTACATCGGGCGCGGCCAGGACCACATCGAACGTCTCGATCCGGCCGTCGCGCTGCACCGTCAGAGCAACCGTTTGTCCAGGGCTACGCCCAGCGTAAAGCGGCGTTCGAGAGAATGGCTGACCATCCACGGTCAGTACAACATCGCCTGGCTGCAATCCACTCTTCTCACCTGGCCCGCCGGGATCTACGGATAGGACACGTCCTTCTACAAGTTCCCATCTCACACCATCGTCAGGACACCATCGTCAGGCCAGAATATCGTCGAGATTGCCACAACCAGCACAGCCATCGTTACAAGCACGATCAAGGCGTAAGGTAGATAATACCAAGCCGGACGTTCGCGCCCATGGTCCTTCGTACTATTTCCCCGTGCTGTGAGCTTGCTTAAGATGAGCATCATGGCTCCGATGCTCCGGTCAATGTCATCTTGTCGAGCAGCGTCGATAACTGGTCGCGCACAGCGCCGGAGCAAGCCGCCGCACACAACGCCTGGCTGGCCAGATGTCGTTGCCAGCCGGCTTGGAGCGCCAGGTAGTGTAGTGCGCCCATGTCAGCCAGCACCGATTGCAGTTCAGTGAGCGCCGCCGGTTCGTCGCTGGCGCGACATGCCAACGCACGTAACCGTGTATGCATTTCTGACGAGGCTGTACTTTGAGCGTAAACGAATGGGAGCGTCCGCGCAATGGTTGCCAGATCACCCCGATGTCGCGGTTGCCACAGTGCCCGCAGATCATCGCCCAATTGCACTAACAGTCCCAGATGATAACCGAAAGCTGCATAGGTATCGATCACGTTTGGTTCACCGTTACCCATCATAGCGCCAGCGCGACCTGCGAGGGCAAAGCATTCGCCCGATTTGGCGCCTGCCATACGCCAATAGTTGTTCAAGGTGAGCGGCTGAGTATCACAGGCCAGATCGGAGGCTTGTCCCAATGCAATGCGGATAGAAGCGCTGTTAAACATTTCCACCAACGCTAGAATACGCTCGGCCTTGATCTGATGCTGACGTAGCGCCGTGAGGCTCGTCTGTGCCAGAAAAATCAGAGTGACGGCGGCATTGACCGCCCACGCCGGTTCCCATGGCAACGGCGCGCCATCGGCGACATCATCCAAGAGATGGGCAGCGCAATAAAGCAAATGCCAGGCCGAAACTACAGGAATCACCGGTGCCACATCACCGCCGGCGCCCAGGCAAATCAGCAAAGGCAAATGCAGAAAATCGCTATGTGCGCCAACGCAATCACAAACCCAACGCAGCGTCGGTTCCAGAGCATCCGTGACGGAAGGGGTGATTTGACGATAGAGGTGAACGAGATAAGTAACTATCGCTGCTTCAAAGAAAGAAAAAAGGAACAGGGTTCACATAACAGTCATGGCGTCGCATTTGCGGAAAAAGGTTGCGCTCTCCACCATTCTGGAGGAGCGTCGGATGTTCCATCCAGCAGACGGTGGAGTAGTTCCCCGGATCGCAGCGTCAGGAGTGGGCGCAAGCTTTCCAATAGCTTGTACTCTCCCTCCGTCAAAGCCAAGCCGTGAACCAACGAAGTTTCTTCCGGAGCGTTGACAAAGGCCGTGCGGAAAGAAACATCGCGCGCCAAACGGTGAATCAATTCCTCGATCTTTTCCATAGGTAAACCTCCATGATGTGATTTTGTTATGTAGTAACGATCTCTGATTCCAAAACAGACTTTACACGACTTTGGGGATAAGTCAACAATCGGAGAGTCTGTGTATCTTGCCTCGTACAATGCACACACGGTCTCGCACCGGCAACTTGTGCAGTGTACCGTAATGGGACTGCCCGTGTATCTTGCCCCGTGCAATGCACACGCGGTCTGGTGCTGGCGATTTGTGCAGCGAACGGTAATGGGACTGCCCCCACGCCAGCCGCGTTTGAGCGCCACGAACACGGCACACGCCAATGGGCAATACCCCATATGCGTCAACTTAAGCAGCCAGGGCAGGGGGTGGTTGGCCGGTACACAGTTCAAACAAGTGACGGGCAGCGGCAGCAAGCTGCAGGGGCCGTTTGCGGCGACACGATCGCAAGTAACGCATAAAGGGAGTCGGGTCTTCCAACAACTTAATCAAGACGGAGACGGGACGAATGGTTTCACAAGTGTAGGCATAAGCCAGTTGGACAAGGGAGGATACGACCGGTGCCGGCTCCTCGGCTGCCCACCATTCGTCCCACGGCAAGGTACCCAGGCGCCGCTGCATGAGTAAGATGATGAGCAATTTCGCCAGCAGGACCACCTCGGCGATGGCGGCGGGGTAGGCGGGCAGGCGGTCAAGGTGGCAGAGGCTTTTCCAGCGCCGGAAACACCATTCGATTTGCCAACGGATGCGATAGAGAGTCAAGATGAGGGAAGGGGAAACGCAGGCTGCGGGGAGGTTGGTGAGCAGGAGACAGAACCCCGCCGTGAAGAGAGTGTTCGGATGGGGGGAGCGCTTCTCCTCTCCGGCCTGACGACGCACTCGCTCCCGGGCTTCCTGCGCTTTCTGGGAAGGCAACCGCCCGGCGACCAGGCGTAAAGAACGGCGCTGGGGGTCATCGGCGGCGACGACGATGACCTCGGCAGAGATGGCCTCCGCCGGCAGGCTGCGCAGCCAGGTCACGATGTCAAAGGGCTGACCGTCTGGGGTCAGCAGAGGGAGGTTGGACCAGGTCAGGCGCACGATGAAGTAAGCCAAAACGTCCAATGCGTACCGGATGTGACGCCCGAGCCCATAGGCGCGGTCTGCGATGACCACATCGCCTGCCTGCAGGGGCACTTTGTCCAACCCTTCTCCCTCATGCGCATCTGTCAAAACTACTTCGGCAGGCTGGAGATGGAAAGGTTGCCAGGCCAGATGGAGACGCCATTCGATGCCCGGGCTGCCAGGACGGGCGACGACGCTGGCGTCCATCAGGATGAAGCGCCGGATGAAAGCGAGCGCCTGCAGGGGCACGGCAGCCAGGCAGGTCAATTGGACGGCCAGCAGATGGCGAAGCCAGGCGGCACTGCCCAGGATGCGTCGTTGGAGAGCTTGCCGGCTGATGGTGCATATCCCCAGGCAGGCTGCCCAGAGGGCTGTGTTCCGCAGCGAGAGGAGAGTCGCATACATCAGAATGACCCGCAACAAGTCGGAGGCCTTTTGCAAACCACGATGACGGAGAAGGGCACCAGTTCCTTGGCACTGGCTTCCAGATCATCGGGAATAGCGCTCACGATTTCCTCCCATTCCCGGTTGAGTGTTTGGGTGATTTTTCTGGACATTGGTATTCTCCTTCTGAGATTGTGATCTTCTATAGAATGCCACAATATTCAGTAAACGACAAATTCACCACCCCGCCCTCTTAAGTTGACGCATATGCCCTCCTGGGGATGGGGGTGCGCGGGTTGGCATATCGGCTGATGCTGTCTATGAACGGCGTCGCCGCCATCGAGCGGGGCGTGCGTCTGCGTTTTGCTAACCATATTCGCTTAGGAAACGGCGCGTATCTCGACGAAGGCGTTTACATCCACGCCTGCCCGAACGGCGTGACCATCGGCGCCAATACACTGGTGATGCACGGCGCGGTGTTGCACGTCTACAACTTCCGCCACCTGCCCCACGCCGGGATTGCTATCGGACAGGATAGCCTGATCGGTGAGTACAACGTGATCCGCGGACAGGGTGGCGTGACCATCGGCGACCGCGTTTACACGTCGCCGTTGGTACAGATCGTCGCCGTGAACCACGTCTTCGATGATCCAGCACGGCCTTTCGTCGAACAGGGCATCACCGCACAAGGCATCGTCATCGAAGACGATGTCTGGATCGGCGCGGGCGCGATCATCACCGACGGCGTGCGGATAGGGCAAGGCGCGGTGATCGCCGCTGGCGCCGTTGTCACGCAAGATGTAGCGCCGCATACTGTCGTCGGCGGCGTCCCGGCGCGCATGCTGCGCCACATTGAGGGGACGACCAGCAAGCCGCACGGTGAGGTATACTTCTAAACCCGACCGGTAGGGGCGCAGAAAATCCGTCCTATGCGTTAAATCCGTTGACAAGAAGAGGCATCATGACCGAATGTCCCATCCCTGAGAATGTCGCTCCGATGTTGTCCATCGTCATCCCCGCGTACAACGAGGAAGATGGCATCGCCGCCATTGTCGAGCGGGTGCTCGCCGTGCGGCCGGCGGTGATGGCGACGGGGCTGACCGATATGGAGTTAATCGTCGTGGACGACGGCTCGGCGGACCACACGGCAGACATCGTCGCCGACTATCCCGACGTGCGGCTGGTACGCCATCCACACAACCGGGGCTACGGCGCGGCGCTGAAGACCGGTTTCTGCGCCGCGCGGGGGGACCTCGTGGGCTTCCTCGACGCCGACGGCACCTATCCGCCGGAGCATTTCCCCGATCTGTGCCGCGCGGTGCTGGGCGGCGCCGACCTCGTCGTTGGCTCACGCCGCTCCGGGGCCGCCAGCGACATGCCGTTCGTGCGCCGCGTGGGCAACCTCGCCTGGTCGAGCCTGGTCAGCCTGCTCGGCAACCGGCGCGTGCTCGATCCCGCCAGCGGGATGCGCGTCTGTCGCCGCGAGGCATTCACGCAGCTTTATCCCCTGCCCGATGGCCTCAACTTTACCCCGGTGATGAGCAGTCGCGCGGTCTACGAAAACCTGCGCATGGTCGAGGTACCCATCCCCTATAAAGAGCGCCTGGGACACTCCAAGCTACACGTCGTGCGCGACGGGATGCGTTTCTTGCAGACGATCCTGTGGACATCGCTGAATTACAACCCGGTGCGCATCCTCGGTGGATTGGGAGTGACGGCGTTCACCGTAGGCGTGTTGATCGCGCTGGTTTTTGTGGGGATGCGCCTCGCCGGGATCACCACCCTGGGACCGTGGGGGGTGGGGGGGGCATTCGCCGCCGTCGTCCTCGGCATCGCCGGGGTGGATTTCTTCGCCCTGGGCGCGACGTTCAACTACCTCGTCTCACTCTTCCACCGCCGCCCGGTGCGCCAGGGCCTCTTCGGAAAGCCGATTTTTGACCCGCCGCTGGATCGTCACTTCTGGTGGCTGGGCGCGCTGGGGGTTGCCGGCGGCTTCCTCCTTGACCTGACAAGCCTGATCCTCGGGCTGAACGGGTGGAGCATCGAGCGCCTGTGGCTCTATTTGCTGGCGGGCACGATGGGCATTTTAGTGGGCCTGCAGTTGATGATCTTCTGGGTGATCATGCGTGTGCTGGAAGAATTGAGCCAGCGCGATGCGCGTATCCAGAGTGATATGGAGCAGATCGAATGAGCGATGCACTGTTGAACATCAACCGCGGGCGCACCACCCGCCAGGTACTCCCCGTCCCGCACTTCCCCAACGCCGATGACGCCGTCCATGCACAGATGGAAACGCGCCCCGCCGATGCCGTGGACATCCTGTTCGTCAACCCTCCCGCGCCCGACCGGGGCATCTGGATTCGCAGTCAACACCGGGTGGGACGGCGTTCCCGCGAGGGACAAATCTGGCCCCAGGTGGACCTGGCGCAGATGGCGGCACTCTTCCCCGATAGGCGCGTCGACATCGTCGATGCCATCCCGCAACGGATGACCTGGAAAGCGTTCGAGGCGTTGTTGTGGCAGAAGCGTCCGCGCTACTACGTCACCCAGGTGACGGCCCCCACGCTGCAAAACGATATGTTCGGCGTATTCCTCGCCAAGGCGCTCGGCGCGACGACGCTGGCCTTCGGCACGCACGTCACCCCAATCCCCCGCGAAACGATGCGTGCCTATCCTGCGCTGGATTACATCCTCTACGGCGAGCCGGAACTGACACTGCGCGAGATCGTTGCAACGTTGGAACGTTCCAATGTTCCAACATTGAACCAGATTCTTGGGCTTGTCTGGCGCGATGGGAATGATGTGATCATCAACCCGCCGCGGCCGTTTATTGAGGATTTGGATGCCCTGCCGCTGCCGCGTCATGACCTCCTGCCGTTCCAGAGCTACCGCGCGCCGCTGGTCGGCGGGCCGTACACTTTCGTCGTCTCCAGCCGGGGATGTCCGGCGCAATGCCGCTTCTGCATCAAGCACGTCTCCTACGGCCACTCCGTGCGCTTCCGCTCCCCGGAGAACGTTTTGGCGGAGATCGAGCAGTTGGTGAACCTGGGCATCCGCAAAATCCACATGTACGCCGACCTCTTCACCATCAACCGTGACCACGCGATGGGCATCAGCCAGGGATTGCTCGACCGCGGGCTAAAGATCCGCTGGACGTGCAACAGCCGTGTGGACTTTGTGGACCCCGAGCTGTTGCAGACGATGGCACGCTCCGGCTGCTGGATGATCTCCTGGGGCATCGAATCCGCCGATCCTGCCATGCTCGAACGGATGCACAAGGGCATCACCCCCGCCGACGTGGAGCGCGCGCTGCGCTGGTCCAAAGAAGCCGGCATCATGAATTGGGGCTATTTCATCATCGGCCTGCCCGGCGAGACCGAGGACAGCATCCGCAAAACGATTACGTTCGCCAAAAAGCTGCCGCTCGACATCGCGCTCTTCCACATCGCCGCGCCGCATCCCGGCACACCCTTCTTCTTCGAAGTGGTTGAAAACGGCTGGTTCCGCCCCGGCACGCGCTGGGAAGAGGTGGATATGGACCGCTCCACCGTGCTCGATTACCCCAATCTCAAAGCCGAAGACCTGGAACGCTGGGCCAAGCGCGCGTTTCGTGAATGGGCGCTGCGTCCCGGCCCACTGTGGACGTACCTGAAGATGCTGGGGAGCAGTCCCTCCCTGTGGCGGGCGGCGTTGGATATCGGGTTGGAAAGTTTGGGATGGGTAAGGGGCGATTGAAGATTGGATGAACGGATTGAACGGATTTTTGGGGCAATTTCTTTTTTAGGGGACAAGATGTGGGCAAATTGATACGCAATCTCATGATGGCAGTGCTATTGGTGGGGATGACGCTAGGGAGCAAGCCGCCGCTCCTTCTGGCGCAGGAGGCGGGCGATGGGTGGGGCGAGCCGGTGAATCTCTCACAGTCCGGCGCCGCATCCGATCCTATCGTGGTCAACGGGCCGTATGGAATGCTCCAGGCGGTCTGGTGGGATAATTTCGACGGGTTGACAACGGCGATTTTCGACGGCACCACCTGGTCGGATCCCGTCATCGCGCCGATCATCACCTTCACCGAAGAAGGAGACGTCATCTGGATTGTCTGGGAGGAAAAACCGCTCATCATCAGCGATGACGAGGGTTTCATTCACGCCTTCTGGACGGACACTGCCGACCCCTTCCAACCGGGCATCCGCCGGCTGCTGCATAGCCAGATGCGCATCGGATCGACGAGTTGGTCAACGCCTGTCGTCCAAGCGCGTGAGGTACTGGCCTATACCGTCGCGCGTGACCCGCAGGATGGTTTGATCTTCGCTTACGTGCGCAACGAACAGAGCGCCCAATTGCCCGCCGGCATCTACTTCAATTATCTCAGTGGGAGCGTTACCGCGAAGTTGCTGTATCCTACCCGCTATTTTAGAGGGGTCGAGGCGGAAGATGTCCATTTAAACCTGGTGATGGACGATCAAGGCGTCATCTATTGCGCCTGGGACGATCCCCGGCTCCAAAAGCCGCTCTACACCATCTCGGCAGACGAGGGAGAGACATGGACCGAGCCGCGCGCCATCGGCGACGATATGGAAAGCACCGCCAAACATCCGCACTTCCTGGATGGGCCGGGCGAGCAGACGCTCCTGGTGTGGGAAGACAGCCGCGCCACGTGTGCTCTCTACCAGCAGGTGTCGTTGGACGGCGGCGCGACGTGGAGCGAGCGCGAACGCATCCTTGCAGGACTGCGCACCTGCCCGCAACAGATGGACACGTTGCGCACGGCTGAAGGCCAGGTCTTCCTGCTCGGCGGCAGTGGCAGTAGCCAATTGATACTGGCGGCATGGGATGGTGGGCGCTGGTCGGAGCCGAAGACATTGAGCTTCAGCTTCGAAGACCCCGCCGTCCGGCGGCGCGTCACATTGGATAAACTGCATGCCATTTTGGTCGGCGATACACTCGCCGTGAGCGGTTTTGGACAGGATGGCGAGGTCTGGTTCCGGCAAGCGCAGGTGAGCGCGCTGACGTGGGCCTTTGCCCCGGCGGGGCCATGGACGAATCCGGTCAACGTCTCACAAGGCGAAGTGGTACCCGCGCTGCCGGTCCTAGCCGTCGATAACGAGGGGCGCATCCACGCGCTGTGGAACGAGGAGAGCGAAACGCCCACGACTGCCCTTTACTACGCCCACAACGAGGGCCCCGCCGACGCGACCCGCTGGACGCGACCCGTGCCGGTGCTGACCTCGGCGAACATGGCACGCCAGCCGGACATTGTCGCGGTGGGGGATCGACTGCATGCGGTGTGGAGCGGCGGCGCGAACGGCGGCATCTACTACAGCCACGCCTACGTCCGCGACGCCCACGTCGCCGGCGGATGGGAGACGCCGATTTTGCTCTCCACCGCCGGAGCGACGGGAAGCTGGCCGCACATCGTGGCCGATCTGGCCGGGACGCTGCACATCGTCTATGCCGTCGCGTTGAACGAGGGACGCGGCCTGTACTACACGCGCTCTGACGATGCCGGCGCGACGTGGACCACGCCGCAACGGATCCTCGACGCGGCGGCGCGCGGCTGGCCCCAAATCGACCATCCCACCCTCGCGGTGGATGTCCGGCGCACTTTGCACATAGCCTGGGTGCGGACGGCGCTGCCTAACGCGGGACTGCCGGAGGAGATCCTCTACAGTCACTCCGGCGACGCCGGCGAGACCTGGTCTGAGCCGTTCACCATCGCCAGTGGAGCCGCGGACTGGCCGCAACTGGCAACGACGTTCACCGGCGAGGTCCATATCGTGTGGCAGGAAGTCACCGGCGCCCACGGCTGGTACCATCGCTGGTCCGCCAATAACGGCGTCGATTGGTCGATGCGCACGCGGTTGCGCAGTATGGAGGGTATTGATGGGCCGATACGCATAGGGGTGGATGGCGTGGGGGACGTGCATCTGGCGGCGCTCGGCTACGATGACGCCCAACAGCCCGCCTTGCTGTACACAGTCTGGCATGACCAGCAATGGAGTGATGTGGAGATGCTGCGCATGGCGCCGGGGTTCGTTGCCGCGCCGGGGGTAGCCGTGGCCGTGCAGCCCCTGCTCGGGCAGTTGAGCGTGGCCTTTCGCGGTGATCTGATCAACACCCAGGGGGCATTGCAAAGGGACATCTTCACCACACAGCGGGAAATCACCGCCGTCACCGCACTGCCCACGCCAGCCTTTACGCCGCAGCCGACGGCAACGCCGTTGCCGACGGCGACGCCGCTCCCCACACCGACGCCGCGTCCCACGGTCAACGTCGCGCCGCCGCCGGCAGGACAACAAACTGTGACCATCGGGCCGCTCATATTGCCAGTTTACGCAATCGGTGGGATACTGGGAGCGAGCATCCTCGTCATACTCGCCATTCTGCTCGTGGCGCGACGACGGTAGGCACGGCACTGAAACGTGAGCATTTTGGTCACTATAACTCAAGTTGCTACCTTACCAAAGAAATGCGTTTTTTATCGCTGAGAGTGCAGAGTTCACGGAGATTTCCTGGGATTTCTCTGCGTTTTCTGCGACCTCTGCGGTGAAACTTCCGTTTCTATGCACAGGTGGCAACTTGGGTTAGATACGCATTTTGAATGTTGCAACGCGCCGAGATTCAAACGTTCAAACTTTCGGTTCTCTGGGATTTTGCGTGGTGATGGGAAAAACGGCTTTAGTTTTTGCCACGGATGACACGGATTCCACTGATTTCTTATACTTTTCGTGTCGATCCGTGAAATCGGTGGCTAGTTTCCTGTTTCAACCCCACGAAATCCTGAAGAACCAAACTTTCAAACGCAAAAGGAGATCAAGGGGTGATGAAACGAGCGTTGGTTTGTGGGGCCGGTGGATTCATCGGCGGGCATTTGGTGAAGAAGCTCAAACGCGAGGGTTATTGGGTGCGCGGTGTGGACATCAGGGAGCATGAATTTGCACCGACACAGGCGGATGAATTCCTGAAACTGGATCTACGCCATCCTGAGAACTGCTGGCGGGCGCTGTCGCTGCCGGGCGGAACCTTCGACGAGGTCTACCAGTTGGCCGCCGACATGGGCGGGATGGGCTTCATCCACACGGCGGAAACCGAGATTATGTACAATAGCGTCCTGATCAACGTCCACATGACGCGCACGGCGGCGCTGTTGGGGGTGCCGCGCTACTTCTTCTCCTCGTCGGTCTGCGTCTACCGCAATATGCAGCCGGGTGAACCGGAAATGACCGAAGATGAAGCGATTCCGGCCCATCCCGATAACGAATACGGTTGGGAGAAGCTCTATTCCGAGCGTGTGGCACAGGCGTACAGCCGTCACTATCCCATGCAAGTACGCATCGCTCGTTTCCAGAACTGCTACGGGCCGGAGGGGACGTGGACAGGTGGACGCGAAAAGGCCCCGGCTGCCATGTGCCGCAAAATTGCCGAAGTCCCCGACGGCGGGACCATCGAAGTATGGGGCGACGGCTCCGCCATCCGCTCCTACACCTACGTGGATGATATGGTGAACGGCATCTATCTGTTGATGCAGTCGAACCTGGAAGGCGCGGTGAACATCGGCTGTCCGCAGTACGTGACCGTGGATGAGCTGGTGCACACCGTCGCCGAGGTCGCCGGGAAAACTATCCACATCAAACACGTGCCCGGGCCGGTAGGAGTGCAATCGCGTAACTTCAGCAACGAGCGTATCTACTCTCTGGGGTGGAAAGCGCAGTATAACCTCAAAGACGGGATCGCCAGGACGTATCCGTGGGTAGAAGAGCAGGTCAAGCGTTGGAACGTTGGAACGTTGCAACGTTGAAACGTGCCCACGTTCAAACGGGGGTTTCATGACTGAAGAGGAGTTTGTGGCGCCGGTGGTGGTGATCGAACCTTCCCACGGCTGGGCCGCGCTGGGCTTGCGGGACGTCTGGGCTTACCGGGAATTGCTCTTCTTTCTGGTCTGGCGTGATTTGAAGGTGCGCTATCGCCAGACGGTGCTGGGCGTGCTGTGGGTAGTCCTGCAGCCGGTGTTGAGTATGGTGGTCTTCAGCCTGCTCTTTGGCGAATTGCTCAATGTGCCGTCGGGCGGTGTCCCTTACCCCATCTTCGCCTACGCCGCGCTACTGCCGTGGAACTACTTCGCCGCGTCGTTCAACCGTTCGTCGACCAGTCTGGTGGGCAGCGCGCACTTGATCACGAAGGTGTACTTTCCGCGCCTGGTGATTCCGATCAGCGGCGTACTTTCGGGGTTGGTAGATTTCGCCGTAGCCTTTGTCGTCCTCATCGGCATGATGGTCGTCTACGGCATTCGCCCGACGCCGGCTGTGGCCCTGTTGCCGGCGTTTATGCTGTTAGCCATGGCGACGGCGCTCGGTTTTGGGCTATGGCTGTCGGCGCTCAACGTGCGCTACCGCGACATCAACTACTTGATCCCTTACCTGGTGCAGGTGGGGATGTACCTGACGCCGGTGGTCTACGGCAGCACGTTGATCCCGGAGCGGTTCCGCTTTTTGCTAGCGTTGAACCCGATGACCGGCGTGGTGGAAGGCTTCCGCTGGGCGCTGTTGGGCAATCATCTCGCCGACGCGCAGCCGCCGGGGGGCTTGTTCCCGGTCTCCATCGCCATCACGCTCGTTATTCTGGTCAGCGGTGCGATCTTCTTCCGCCGTACCGAGCGCACTTTCGCGGATATTATCTAGCGTTGGAACGTGGATAACGCACGGCGTCAGGCAAACCGGCCATGCGCCTACAAAACCAGGGATGAGAATATGTCAACGGATTCAACGGATTTTAACGGATTTCTCAACTCGCAATTTCTGACTATTTTCCCAGGAGTGCAACTGAACCTGCGGCATAGCCCCGGTAACTCTTCAGCCGCTCTTGCCAGGTAGTGAACGGGACTGCGGAGAGGGTGCGTAAGGGGGGTACTTGGAAACATGCCTATCTTGTCATCTAAAAGCACCCAGGCTATTTTATACAAGCGAGGTAACTGCCCAACCTGGCGCCAACTATCCAGACGGCCATGGACGAACCCTGGTGATCTGTAGCTTTCGCCCCTCCCCCTGTCCCCTCCCCAGTGTTTTCGCTGAGGAGGGGGAGAAAAATAAGGGGTAAACCCACCCAAAAAGTTCCCTTCCCCCTGCGTTGGCGCAGAGGGAAGGGGGATTTTTAGGGGGTGTGGCGGGCAGCGAAGCTGCCCGCCACACCCCCTCTTTTTTGCCTCCTTCTTCCCCGCTTGCGAGAGAGAAGGGGATTGGGGGATGAGAGGATCAACACCTATGGCCCTGTGATGTACCATCCCCCAAGCCCCGTGCGCCACCTGGCAAGGGTGGCTGAATAATGACCGTTTTTTGTTTGACAAACGCATCTGAACGACGATAATAAGCACATCATGGCACAGCAAGACCCACAAGCGGCATCAACCACAACCCTACCGGAGGTCATCGCCACGCCAGACGCGCTGCGCGACCTGGCGACGTGTTTGCTGCGTGAGCCACGCATCGCCGTGGATACCGAAGCCAACAGCCTCTACGCCTACCATGAGCGCGTGTGTCTCATTCAGATTTCGACGCCAGGCGCGAATTACCTGGTGGACCCACTGGCGCTGGACGACCTCAGTCCGTTGGCGCCGCTATTCGCGGCCCCGGACATCGAAAAGGTCTTCCACGCCGCCGATTACGATCTGATCATGCTGCGGCGCGACTTCGGATTCACGTGCGCCCATCTCTTCGATACGATGTGGGCGGCACGCATCCTCGGTTGGCCCCACGTGGGATTGGGCGACATCCTCGCCAGTACCTTCGGCGTTTACCTCAACAAACGCTACCAGCGCTATGACTGGGGCAAACGTCCCCTCAACGCCGAGGCGTTGACTTACGCCTGGATGGACAGTTTCTATCTGCTGGGTTTGCGGGAAATCCAGAAACGGGAATTGATCGCCGCCGGACGGTGGGCAGAGGCACAAGAGACTTTCACCTATCTCTGCCAGACCATTCATCCCCCCTGTTCTCCCCATGCCGATGATTTTTTCTGGCGCATCAAGGGCGTCCACGATTTGACGGCGGGCGAACAGCAAGTGCTCTACCGGCTACATCTCTGGCGGGACAGTCAGGCGCAGCAGATGGATCGACCCGCCGTTAAAGTGATTTCCAATGAACGTCTGATCCGGTTGGCGCAGGTACAGCCGCGCAGTCGTGAAGAACTGGCCTCTGCCGGGTTGACCACCTATCAGGTGCGGCGCTTCGGCAACGGTGTCCTCAAAGCGTTGCATGGTGCGCCTGTTCCGCTGCCACCCTCCCCGTGCAATCATGAACGTCCTTCGGCAGACGTGCTCACCCGTTACAACAACCTGAAAGCCTGGCGTCGGGAGATCGCCGCCTGCCGGGGCGTCGACTCTGATGTGATCCTGCCCAACGCCGTTCTGTGGGAACTGGCGGTACATCCCCCCACCACCCTGGAGCAATTACGCGACATCTCCGGCATCGGTCCCTGGCGGCAGGCAACCTATGGCCCGGATTTGCTCCGTATCGTGGCAAGGTCGGGCTAGATAACAGAGAAAAGAGAGGCTATGAAATGAAAATCACCTTTCTCGGCGGGGTCGGGACTGTCACCGGCTCAATGTACCTCATCCGCACCAACCGGCGCAACATTCTGCTGGAGTGTGGCCTGTATCAGGGCAAGCGCGACGAAGCCTATGCGCGCAATCGCAAGATCCCCGTCGATATCCGCCGCGTGGATGCCGTTGTCCTCTCTCACGCCCACATCGACCACTCCGGCAACTTGCCCAACCTGGTGAAATTGGGCTACGACGGCCCGATTTACACCACCCACGCCACCCATGATCTATGCGGCGCCATGCTGCCCGATTCGGGGCGCATCCATGAATCCGATGTGGCATACGTAAATAAGAAGCGCATGCGCCAGGGCGAGCCGCCGATGCAACCGCTCTACACCGAAGCCGACGCCCTCCGTTCGTTGCACTACTTCGTCGGCGTGGGTTACAACCGGCCTATGGAAATCGCCCGCGGCATCCACGTCACTTTTCTCGACGCCGGACATATTCTGGGCTCGGCGATGGTTCTCCTGGAAGCAGAAGAGCATGACCGCACGGTGCGGCTTATCTTCACCGGCGACCTGGGACAGCCCAAACTGCCCATCGTGCGCGATCCCGCGCCGATGCCGCCGGCCGATTATCTGATGATCGAGAGCACTTACGGCGACCGGGAACATCCCCCCATCGAAGACATCCAGAGCCAAATGGCAGACATCGTCAATGCCGTTGTAGCGCGCGGCGGACGCATCATCATCCCCGCCTTTGCCGTCGGCCGTACCCAGGACATCGTCTACGACCTGCACCAACTCATCCATGCCGGACGCATCCCCGAAATTCCCATCTATGTGGACAGTCCGCTGGCGGTCAATGCGACTGAAATCTTCCGGATGCACCCCGATTGCTACGATCGGGAAACGCGCGACTTCCTCGCTGCAAGCGGCGACCACGATCCCTTCGGTTTCTACCGGCTGCAATACGTCCGCAGCGTCGAAGAGTCCAAGCAACTCAATGAGGCGGCGAATCCGCTGATTATCATCAGCGCTTCCGGGATGGCGGAGGCCGGGCGTGTCCAGCATCACCTGAAACACGCCATTACCGATCCCAAGAACGCGGTGCTCATCACCGGCTGGCAGGCGCCATTCACGTTGGGACGGCGTATTGCCGACCGGGAGCCATACGTCCACATCTTCGGCGAGGAGTTCGAACTCAAAGCCGAAGTCTACACGCTCTACGGCTACAGCGCCCACGCCGATCACACCGATCTGCTGAACTGGGCCAAGCCGCACGCCTCCACGATCAAAACCGCCTTCGTCGTCCACGGCGACCCCAAGCCCGCGCAAAATCTGGCTGATGGGTTGCAAGGACTAGGATATGGGAATGTCATTGTCCCCCAGCGGGGGGAGAAATACGCCCTGTGAGGTATGAAATGGGTTGGGTGTATTTCATTGGCGATAAGATTCTGTGAACACATTCCGTAACTCCCCACGCTGGATGTGGATAACCGGCATAGCGAGTGCGCTGCTCGCCGGAATCCTGTACTATCGCACGCTCCATCCGGGCGTCGGGCCATACCTGGATTCGATCCAGTATCAGATCGTCACCCTGGTGATGGGCGTCTCGCACCCGCCGGGCTATCCGCTCTTCACCTGGCTCGGCGCCCTGTTCGTTCATGGGCTGCCTTTCAACAATCCCGCCTTCCGGCTCAACCTTCTCAGCGCGGTGACATCGGCGCTAACGGTGCTGTTGATCCAGCGCGTCAACTACAAACTCACGCACTCGGTTGTCATAGCGACGCTCGGCGCACTGCTGCTGGCCTTTGCCGTGCGCTTTTGGTATCAAGCCACCTACACCGAGTTATATCCGCTTTACAACACCTTCGTGGCCGCGGAATGGCTAGCGCTGCTCACTTTCATGGAAACAAAACACCCCCGTTATTACTTCATCAGCGCTGCGCTCTATGCCCTCAGCTTCGGCGTCAATGCGCCGGCCATTGTCCTGCTGCCGATGTGGCTGTGGGCCGTCCTCACCACCGATCATCGCATGCTGACCCGCCCCAAGAACTTCGCGCTGACCGCTCTCATCGTGCTCATCGCGGCGGCACAGTACCTCTACGTTCCGCTGCGCGCTTTCGCCGACCCGCCGGCGAAGTTCTGCAATTTCTGCCCTCAAACCTGGGCCGACGTTCCCGACTTCCTCAGCGGCAAGCGTTGGTGGGGCATCTCCTTCGGCCTGCCGAGGAAATACTGGCTTCAACGCTGGGCCGATTCCGGCTATCAACTGATGCTGCAATTCTGGCCTATCGGGGTGATGGCCGGCGGGGTAGGACTGTGGAGCCTGTTCAAACGCCAGACCCGTGTCGCCGTCATGAGCTTGCTTGGGCTGGCCGGCGTGTGGTTCTTCGTCTCTACCTACAATGTGGTGGACTGGGATGACTTTATGACACCCGTCTACGTTTTCTTCGCGCCGTTGATCGCGGTGGGCATCCAGGAAGTCTGGACGTGGCTCAAGCCGCGCGTCAGTGCCTGGCGTCCGGCTCTCACGTCTGGCGTCAAAGCTGCCGGTATTCTGTTGATCGGGGTCTGGCTCGTGTTAGTCGTCCACAACAACTACCCCCTCGCGGATCAAAGCCACAAAACCGACTGGCACGCCTGGGCGCGCGACCTGTTGCCGCAATTCGAGGAAGGGGCATGGCTGCTCACCCCGCCCACCGCCACCGATGGCTTCGTCCAGACGTGGGTGCTGCGCTACATCTCATGGGCGGAAAACCTGCAGCCGGAGATGACCGTCGTCTACGTGCCCGGCGGGGAATTCGATCCGCCCGGCCCGCCGCCCGGCTACATCACCTGGAAGGAGGCCGAGCCGCACCTGCGTGAGCATCCAGTCTACATCATCGAGCTGAACGACGAACGGGTGCAGCACTACGTCCTGCTTCCCATTCGCCGTGACGATGACTGGGCCATCGGCTATCGCGTCGTCGGCGAGCGTACCGCAAGCGGCGTCGTGCCGTGGGTAAGTCCAGAAGTCTGGGAGCCTATCCAGGACAAGGTGTTGATGCCGTGAGACCTTGAAGGGGATATGACCCATTCATTATGCTTGTGTTACCATTAGGGCTTACGCAAATTTCCGTTTGTAGTGACGGCTTCAGCCGTTCTTAGCTCCTAAGAGACGCCTGAAGGCGTCACTACAAATCCTCCGCCGCTTGATTCGAGCCAGGCTGGCGTAAGTCCTGACCATAATACTGTAGAATTTATGACTTTTGACTCCAGACTGATGACTAACGACTATCCCCTCGCCACCTGGCGGCTCATTCTCGAACCCCAGCCGCAAGACGGGGCGCTGAACATGGCGACCGACGAAGCACTGCTGCGGGAAGTGGCGGCGCGCCGTTCGCCGCCCACACTGCGGCTTTACGGCTGGGCGTCACCCGCGATGACGTTGGGGCGCGGGCAGCCGTTCGCCGACGCGAACGTGGCCGCGCTCCATGCCGACGGCATCACGTTGTTGAGACGCATGACCGGCGGCACCGCCGTCTTCCACGAGGATGAACTCTCGTATTCCATCGCCGTAACCAACGACGAACCACGGTTGAGCGGCAGCATCGTCGAGAGCTACCACGGTTTGAGCGCCGCTTTGCTCTACGCTCTGGAAAAGATCGGCCTGCGCAACGCCGAAGCCGGCGCCCATGTCGAACATCGCCGGGGGCCGCGCTCGCCCGTCTGCTTCAAGATTCCCTCCGCCTACGAGATCGTCGTGGGACGGCGCAAGTTGTGCGGCAGTGCGCAGATGCGTATCCAAGGCGGCATCCTCCAACACGGCACGCTGCCCCTCGACGGCGACATCGCCCGCGTCGGCGACTACCTGACCGCGTCCCCGTCCGCGGAGCAAATCCGCGCTCACGCCATAACCCTGCGCGAGGCGTTGGGGCACGCCGTCGCCTGGCGTGACGTGGCTGCAGCGCTCAGCGCCGGCCTGGCGACAGTGCTCAACCTCGACCTGATCCCCGCTCCCCTCCGGCCTGACGAACATTGCCTGATCGCCCCACTCGTGACGGAAAAATACGCCAACCCCGCGTGGACGGAGAAGATTTGAGAATTGGAAATTGGGTGATTAAAAATTGGGTGATTGGAGATAGAGAGATCGAGGGAACTGAGGATGCTATGATCATCGGTGCATGCACACTCCATTTATACCTGCCCGGCGTGCTCTCGCTGAAGGAGAAACGCGGGCTGCTCAAGCCGCTGCTCCATCAACTGCGCCGCCGTTTCGATGTCGCCGCTGCCGAAGTGGGCCACAACGATACCTGGCAGACGGCGGATATCGCCATCGTCGCCGTGGCGAGCGATGCGGGTCACATCTACACCGTCCTCGAAAAAGCCGTCCACTGGATCGAGGCAGAATACCGCGCCGCCGAAGTGCTGGACTGGAACGTCGAACTGCGGTAGGCCGTCCCGATGCGCCATTCCTCATTTCACCCCTCTCCTTCACTCCCCCATTCCCCCCTTTTCCGCCTCGCTCTCCTTCTGGCCTTGTTCTTCATCCTGGGAATCACCTATGCCTTGACCACCCCGCTCTTCGAGAATCCCGACGAATCCTCGCACCTTCAGGTCATCCGCTATTTTGCCACGGAACACCGCCTCTATGCGCCGGTCACGCCGACGCTACACGTCGTCACCGGCGCGGACATGGCGACGGCGCTACGCCCTCACACGCCGCCGCGTTATTACACGCCGCCGCTCTATCACCTCGTTGCCGCCGTCATTGTCGGCCCCATTGGGATGGATGACCTTGACAGGCGCCTCATCCCTAACCCCGCCTGGGAGGCCGGCTGGTCGCCGCAGCGCAACGCCGATCCCTGGAACAAGAACGTCTACGTCCACTTGCCCGGCGAGACGTGGAACGACAGCGCCACGTTCCGCACCGTGCTGATCCTGCGGCTGTGCTCACTGGGGCTGAGTCTCGTGACCATCGCCTGTACCTATCACATCGCCCGACTGCTCCGCCCCGCGAGGCCCGGCTTTGCGCTCGGCGCAGCGGCGTGTGTGGCCCTGAATCCGCAGTTTATCGCCCTCTCTGCCGGTGTGACCAACGACCCGCTGCTCATCGCCATAGCCAGTCTCACGGTGCTACTGGCGCTGCGGTGGATGCAGACAGGGGCTTCCCGGTCACGCTGGGCCGCACTCGGCGCGCTCGTGGGCCTCGGCTTGCTCACCAAACAAAGTGCATTCCTCTTGCTGCCGGTGGGCGGTCTGGCTATTGTCGGTCAGACGCCACCGGGCCGGCCTTTTCGCCGGAAGAAAATCTTCACCGATGGCGGTGCGTTTGTCGGGATGGCGCTACTCGTCGGCGGTGGCTGGTACATCCGCAATGCACTGCTCTACGGCGATCTGTTGGGCATGCAACCTCATTTCGCCAGCCAGACGCCGCTGCAAAGCTTTGGTTGGCGCGAGGTACGGGCGATTTTTGAGACGTACTGGGGTGGCTTTGGCTGGGCACTGCTCTCGCTGCCGGACTGGGTTTACAGCGTCATTGGTGGGATGGTGGCCCTCGCGGCGGTGGGGATCGCACGGTCGCTGTGGCGCGGGGAGTGGCGTCATCTCAAGCCACCGGCATGGCGCAGTTGGGGTCTGCTAGGCACTCTGCTGCTGTTGAACGGATTCTCGCTCGTCCGCTGGGCCAGCGCCACAGGCGCGCCCTACGGGCGACTGCTCTTTCCGAGCAGTGTCGCCATCGGTGTACTGCTGGCATGGGGATGGGAGCAGTGGCAAGGCGTTGGCCTTCATCTCAGTACAGGGGGCCTGGCCGTGTTAGCGACGCTCACCCCGTGGCTACTGCTCCAGCCGGCTTTTGCTACGCCCCTCTATACCGGCGACATCCCTCGAACCGCCACGCCGGTGAATGTTTCATGGGGCGACGCCATCACGATGCTGGCTTACGCGGCACCGCCCCGCGACCTGCATCCCGGCGACGTGCTGCCGGTCACCCTCTACTGGCAGGCCGAGGAGGCGCCGGCTCAACGTTACAACGCGTGGGTCCAATTCAGCCCCCAGGATCCGACACAGCGCATCGCCGAAAGCAATCGCTGGCTCGGCGGAACGCTGTATCCAAGCACTTTCTGGCGCGCCGGCGACACCGTCCGGGAAAGCTATCTCTTGCAAATTCCTCCCGATACGCCCGTGCCGGGATTGTACTGGGTGCGTCTGGGACTGCTAGATGAGGCCGGCGCACGGGTCACGGGCGAGAATGGGGCGGATATGCTCAGCCGGGGGCCATGGCGTATCCGTGCGAAAAGTGCGCCCCCACCGCCGACTTACCGGCTCGACTATGCTGTCGGCGAGTCCATCACCTTGCGCGGCTACGACGTAGCGCTGCGTGACAGTTTGACGATCACCTTGACCTGGGCCGCCAGGATGGCGCCGCCGCAGGATTACAACGTGTTTGTCCACCTGGTCGACGCCGCCGGTAACATCCTGACCCAGCACGATGGCCCGCCCAACGAGGGGTGCTATCCTACTATGTGGTGGCTACCCGGCGACGTCAGTGTCGACGTACACACACTGCCGCTGGCTACTTCCCTGCCCCCAACAGCGTATCTCCGCGTGGGGATGTACGACCCCGCCACCCTCACCCGCCTGCCCATCACCGATGCTCACGGCGCGCGTCTCCCCGACGACCTCATTACCCTTCCACTCCCTTGAAAATAGTCTTATAGTCGTTAGTCTTATAGTCGGATAGCCATTTTCGTGCTTGCATGGTGTGTGCCAGCCCATGACGTCTCCTGTGAAAACAATGATCCGTCAGCAGTTATAAGCTCAATATCGAGAGCCGCTCATCCTGCAACCTTCCATTTACCAAATCTTCAATCCTCCAATCTTCAATCATCCAATCTTCAATCATCCAATCTCCAATCATCCAATCTCCAATCCCTTCGATTCCTCTCTTGCCTTTCCATGTTACCTGAGTACAATACGTTCTATGAGCGTTGTGGATGAAGTCAAGGAAAGACTGGATATTGCCGAGGTCATCGGGCAGCACGTCCACCTGCAAAAATCCGGGCGTTATTGGAAGGGGCTGTGCCCGTTCCATACAGAAAAGACGCCGTCGTTCTACGTCTTCCCCGATAATCAACGCTGGCATTGTTTCGGCTGCAACAAAGGGGGCGACATCTTCAATTTCGTGATGGACTTCGAGGGGCTGGACTTTCGCACGGCACTGGAGGAACTGGCCCGTCGCGCCGGCGTGGAACTTCAGCCCCGCACTCCCGAACAGGTGGAGGCCGAGACCGAAGCGGAACGGTTGCGCACGCTGATGGAGACTGCCGCCTCCTATTACCACACGTTACTGCTCACCGCCCCGCAGGCGGCTCACGCGCGCCTTTACCTTGAAAAGCGCGGCTTTACCCAAGAGACCATCGACACTTTCCAATTGGGCTACAGCCTTAACGAATGGGACGCCGCTCGCACCTATCTGTTGGGCAAAGGATTCAGCGTCGAAGAGCAGATCAAAGCGGGGATGCTCGTGGAAAAAGAAGGCGGCGGCACTTACGACCGCTTTCGTGACCGGCTGATGATCCCTATCGGCGACCGGCGAGGGCGGGTGATCGCCTTTGGCGGACGGGTTTTGAATCCTGAAGACCAACCCAAGTACATGAACTCGCCGCAGACTGTGCTGTTTGACAAGAGCGCCGTGCTTTTCGGCTACCATCACGCCAGCCAGGCCATCCGTGCCGCAGACGCGGCGATCATCGTTGAGGGCTACATGGACGTGATGATCCCTCACCAGGCCGGTTACAAGAACGTCGTTGCCCCGATGGGCACGGCGCTTACCGAAGCGCATCTGCAACAGTTGCAGCGTCTCACCAGGTGCTTCATCCTGGCGCTGGACCCCGATGCAGCGGGGATTCACGGCACGTTGCAAGGATTGGAGACGGCACGCCAGACGCTGGACCGCGAGTGGGAAGCCGTTTTCGACCCCCACGGGCTGGTGGGCGTCGAAGGACGGCTCAAAGCGGACATTCGCGTCATCACTTTGCCGGGAGGATTGGACCCCGATGAACTGATCCTGGAGAATCCCGCCCGTTGGGAAAAGCTGGTCGCCACAGCGCAGCCGGTCGTGCGTTTCTACTTTGACCAACTGTTGAAACAGGAGGACTCCCACGAACCGAAAGGCAAAGCGCGTATCGTGGACGCGATGCTCCCCCTCCTCAGCGACATCGCCGATAGTGTGGAGCGCGAAGCCTACGTTCAGGAGATAGCCTTGCGCCTGGGGTTGGACGCACGCGGGCTGTTGGACCGGCTACGGGTGCGTGAGCGCGCCCGAGTGGTGCGCCGTCAGGCCGCCGTCAAAACAACCGGGCGGACAATGCCTTCCGGCGATTTGGAGGCGTATGCCATGACGATCTTAATCCGCTATCCCGAAATTCTGGCGCACGCCAATACGCAACTGGCCGAGGCACAACTCGAACCGATCGATGATAATGATTTCTCCGGCATTTACCGGCTGATATGGTCGGCCTGGCTGGAATTGGGTGCGCATCCCGAGCTGGAACTAAGCGACATCCTGCCACCGGACCTTCTGGAACAGGTTCGCATGTGGATCGCTGCACCCCTGCCTGAAATGCCGCCGGATCAGTGGCAACGCGATATGGTCCGCACCATTCTGCGGCTGCGGGAAAAAAAGCTGCGCGATATATCGAAACACACGCAAAGTCTAGTCGCAGAAGCGCAGGTCGAAGGGGACCTGAAAGCAGAACGTTATCTTACCACACTGCAAGGTCTCTCGGCGGCGCTGTGCCGGGTTCAACAAGCACTGAGTCGGTGATTTCTATGCTTCTCTGGGACTTGGCCTGGTGATGGAGAAACGGCTTTAGTTTTTGCCACGGGCGGCACTGATTTTTTATACTAGGACTTACGCAAGAGACGCCTGAAGGCGTCACTACAAATCCTCCGCCGCTTGATTCGAGCCAGGCTGGCGTAAGTCCTGATACTTTGCGTGTCAATCCGTGGCCGGTTTCTTATTGCGACCCCACGAGAAGAACCATTTCTATATTGTTTGGGTGAGGAGGAGTGAATGGCACCTCGGCAACAGACGGCACATCCCACACATCCTGAGGTCGATGCCGCAAAGCAACACGAACACGACCCTAATGCAGACATCTGGGAAGAAGAACTCGATCCAGAAGCCGCTGAAGAGGGTAACGCAAACTTCAGCGCTGCTACCACAAGCCACGAAGAGGCCGAAGAATGGGACGAAGAGCCGTCACCAGATGAGCTGGAAGAAATAGAAGAAGAGCTGTCAAAACCGCTCATCGTCGAAGACCTCGTGGATGATCCGGTGCGGATGTATCTGCGTGAAATCGGCCGCGTCGATCTCCTGGAACCTTACCAGGAAGTCTGGCTTTGCATCATTCGCGAAGCTGCGGCACAACTGGGAATCGTGTGCGATAGGGTCGCTATGGCCGCGGAACCGGAGGCCATGGAAGCCAACGTGCTGGATATTTACAAGCAAGCCCGCAGCGCCTGGATCGACAGTCAGCATGCGGCCAAAAGCAAAGGCCTGACCACCCTCAGCGCCACCGAATTTCTCACGGAAATTCTTCAGCAACAACAGGTGCTCATCGCCGAAAAAGCGTCGAACCTCTACGCTTATATGGGGCCGAACCAATGGGGCGACGATCCTCACTGGCGTCCCGTTATTTTGGCACTTCTGCGCGCGGCAACGTTCCTGTATCTACTCCCCCCGGAACTGGTGGACTTCATCCGCCAAAAGGTAACGTGCAGCGCCCGCTGGCCCTCCCTACCGCAGATACGGGTACGCATCCACCCCGAAACGGTTTTCGACTGGTGGGGACGCATCGAAGTGCTGGCCGCCGAAGCCCAACAAATGCTCGTCCGCGCCAACCTGCGACTGGTGGTCAACATCGCCAAACGCTATGTGGGGCGTGGCGTCTCTTTCCTCGACCTCATCCAGGAAGGCAACATCGGTTTACTGCGCGCCGTCGAGAAGTTCGATTACATGCGCGGATACAAATTCTCGACCTACGCGACGTGGTGGATTCGCCAGGCCATCAGCCGGGCCATCGCCGACCAGGCGCGCACCATTCGCATCCCCGTGCACATGGTCGAGACGATCAACCGCTTGATGCGTGCCCAACGCCGCATGACGCAGGAGTTGGGACGGGAACCTAACCTCGACGAGCTGGCCCTGGAGATGGACCTCCTGGAACCGGAGGACGTTATCGCTATTACGGAAGCCCGCGCCAGCAACACTTCCCTCTCACCGCTCCTGGATCGGAAACTGCGCCGGGCGATGTCCAAAGTGCGTCGCATCATCAGCATCTCCCAAGAGCCGATGTCATTGGAAAGCCCGGTGGGGACGGAGGACAATAGCGAGCTTTCGGACTTCATCGAAGACGACAATCTCCCCGGCCCGATGGACGCGGCGTCGATGCAAATGCTGCGTGAACAACTGCAAAACATCCTGGACGAGTTAGGACGGCGTGAACGTGAAGTGCTCGAAATGCGCTTTGGCCTCAAAGATGGACATCCGCACACGCTGGAGGAGGTCGGTGAGGCGTTCAACGTCACCCGTGAGCGCATCCGGCAGATCGAATCGAAGGCGTTGCGCAAACTCCGTCATCCAGGCCGTAGTCGCAAACTACGAGACTTTTTGACCTGATATTTGAGGTGTAGTGACAATTTCCAAGCGTTTTTTATATAGGACTTACGCAAATTTCGCAATAGCGCAAAACCAATCCTGTGTAGGGTGCAGAGTCACTGGTTACGTCGTTCCTACACCGTATCTATTCAGGCTAGTAAACCTGACCTTATTCCCTATACCAGGTTTGGCGTAGACTTTGGTAGGCCAGGTGCTTCTGTATGACATTTCTATAAGCCCATCCCCCCTGCCCCCCTTCCCCTCAGGAAGGGGGATTTTGGGAGGGGGTTGGGGGATGAGAGGGTCAGCACCTGCCGAAGGGGTAACCTATTATGTGCCCTCCCCAAAGTCCCGTTCGCCACCTGGCAAAGGTGGCTGAATAGTTACCCTACACCAAGCGATCACGCAAGAGGTGCTTATGTTCAAAAAGATAGAAGTGGCTACACGCACGAAGGTCGATTTTATCGACATCACCGCCGCAATACAGCGGCTGGTCGAGGAAGTGGCCGTTGACGAGGGCATGTGCTTCATCTACTGTCCCCACACGACGGCGGGCATTGTGCTCAATGAGAATTGGGACCCTGACGTTGAAAACGATGTGGCGATGCTCCTGGCCCGCCTTGCGCCGGAAGGACTGCCCTATCGCCACAGCGAGGGTAATTCCACGGCGCACATCAAGTCCGTGCTGGTCGGCAGCGATCATTTTGTCTTCGTGCAAGAACGCCGGTTACAGTTGGGGCGCTGGCAAGGCATCTTTCTCGCCGAGTTCGATGGCCCACGGCGGCGGTCGGTCTGGATCAGGATTATGCAGGACGCCGCCAGCGGCTAAGGGATCTCGTGTGACAAGCCTGCAACCTATCGCCTGGGAAACCATCGAAGCACTGCTGCATCGCGTCCAAAAACCCGGCCGCTACGTCGGCGGTGAATACAATGCCGTCCATAAACCATGGGACGCGACCGACACCCACATCTGCCTGGCTTTCCCCGATATTTACGATCTGGGGATGTCCAATTTTGCCCTCGCCATCCTCTACGATCGGCTCAACGCACAGCCCACCTTCTTAGCAGAACGCGCTTATCTGCCCGCGCCGGACATGATCGCCCAGATGCGCAGGGCGGGGATGCCGCTGTATGCGCTGGAGAGTTATCGCCCGGTCGCCGCTTTCGACCTGCTGGCCATCAGCACAGCCTACGAGCAACTTTACACGAACATCCTCGAATTTCTCGATCTCGCCGGCCTTCCCTTGCGCGCCGCCGACCGTGACGCCACGCATCCGCTGATCGTGGGCGGCGGACACGGGACGTTCAACCCCGAACCGGTGGCCGCTTTCTTCGATGTATTCGTCATCGGCGAGGCGGAAGACGTCATCGTTGAACTGGTCAACACGTGGCGCGCCGTGCGGCAGTTACCGCGTGAAAGGCAACTGCACGCGCTGCTGAACGTGCCGGGATTATATATTCCGCGTTTCTATCAGCCATCCTACCTGCCTACCGGCGAACTCAGCGCCGTGACCCCCACCGACGCCGCCGCGCCGCCGCACATCCTCAAACGCCTCATGCCCACCCTTCCCCCCACCCCGCGGCGCCAACTCGTCCCCAACGTCGAAGTGACGCACAACCGCGGCGTGGTGGAAATCCAGCGCGGCTGCACGCGCGGCTGCCGCTTCTGCCAGGCCGGCATGATCACCCGCCCCGTGCGCGAGCGTCCTGCCGCCGAGATCGTGGAAACCGTCGCCGCCATCGTAGACGCCACCGGCTACGAGGAAGTCGCGTTGCTCTCGCTCTCCTCCGCCGATCACTCAGCGATCAAGCCGTTGCTGGAAAACATCCTGGAACGCTTCAAAGGGCGTCACCTTTCCCTCTCCCTGCCGAGCCTGCGCCTCGAATCTTTTTCGGTGGATTTGGCGGATATGTTGTCGCCGGGCCGTCGCTCCGGTTTCACCTTTGCCCCGGAGTCCGGCAGTGACGCGCTGCGCCGCCGCATCAACAAAGACATCGCCACAGCCGACCTGTTGGCCGTGGCGGAAGAGGTCTTCAACCGTGGCTGGCGCACCCTCAAGCTCTACTTTATGATGGGGCTGCCCGGCGAGACGGATGATGACATCGAGGCCATCATCGAGCTAGTGCGTCGGGTTCAGCGCCTGGGACTGCACATCGGGGGGCGGAAGACGGAGATCCACGTCAGCGTGAGCACCTTCGTCCCCAAACCGCACACCACCTTCCAGTGGGAGCCACTGGCGGACCGCGCGACCATCGAACGCCGCCAGGTGCTCCTGCGCGAGCAGTTGCGTGGGCGCGGCCTACGCCTCGCGTGGAACTCCTACGATGCCACGCGCGTCGAGGCGCTGCTGGCACGCGGCGACCGTCGCCTGAACGCCGTCGTCGAGACCGCGTGGCGGAACGGCGCACGCTTCGACGCCTGGGACGAATGGCGCAGTCTGGAAGCATGGGAACGGGCCTTTGAGTCGTCCGGCGTCGACGTGGACAACGACCTCTATCGCCGCCGTGCCGAGGATGAAGTCCTGCCCTGGGATCACCTCCACAGCGGCGTCGAAAAGCGCTTCCTGCGGTACGATTATCGTCGCAGTCAGGCCGGCGAACTGCTGGCCGACTGTCGTGACGGCTGCCACGCCTGCGGCATTCTCGTCAACTATCCCGGCCTGTGGACGGCGGAGTGGAAATGTCCGATGCATGGCGAATGATGAATGGCGAACGGAAAATGGCGAATGAAGAATTACGCATGACGCATGATGAAGCATCCGGCGCGGAGCGCCTATCTTCCATCTCCAATCTTCCATCTCTACGCTATCGCATCACCTTTGCCACGCAGCGGACGCTGGCCTATGTCTCGGTGCTGGAACTGGGCAAAATCTGGGAGCGCAGTCTGCGCCGCGCCGGGATTCCGCTGAAATACGGCCAGGGATACAATCCACGGCCCAAGTTGCACTTCGCCGCGCCGCTGCCCGTGGGCTGCGGTTGTGAGGCGGATCTGCTGGATGTGTGGCTCGAATCGCCACTGACGCCGGAAGCGCTGTTGACGGCCCTGACGGGCGCAACGCCGCCCGACTTGTCCGTCAGCGACATCCGCCGCGTGCCGGAAGATGAGGCAGCCCTGTCCGAACGGCTTAGCGCTGCTGAGTATCGGGTGTGGCTACGCGAGGTAGCGCCGGAAGAGGTATCATCGGCCATCGCCGACTTCCTGGACAGCACATCCCTTTCTCTGCCCAAGCGCGGACACAAATACCAGGGCCAGACCTACGACCTGCGCCCGCTGGTCGAGGAATTGCACCTTGAGAACGCACCTGCGCCGTGGAGCGGTCTGGGAATGCGACTCCGTGCCCGTCCCGGCGCCACCGGACGCCCCGATGAAGTCTTGAAGGCGCTACATTTGAGCGATGTTCCACAGCGCTGTACAAGGACGCGCTTGATTTTGGATGGGTGAATGGAAGATGGGGGTTTAGAGCACAGGGGTTCTCTGGGACTCGGCATGGTGATGGAAAAACGGCTTTAGTTTTTGCCACGGATGACACGGATTGCACTGATTTTTTATATTTTGCGTGTCAATCTGTGAAATCCGTGGCTGGTTTCTTATTTCGGGAATCCTGCAGAACCAGCACAGTTTTTATCCGGCTTCGAGTTTCCAGTTGACGCACGCCAGCCAGCCAGGCAGAGCATTGAGCAACCGCGTCATGATGATGCGTGCCTGCGTGCGGAAGAAGGCGACGGAACCGTCGTAGGCTTCGCCGCCACCGCTCCCCACCAGATCTGTGACGCCGCGCAGGATAAGGCAACGCACGCCGTTCCGCGCCGTGACGTAGGCGATCGCGCCGGATTCCCAATCCCCGGCGGCAGCGCCGAAACGCGCGCGCAAGACAGGAACTTCCTCTGCCAGCAGATCGCGGTCACCGGAGAGCAACAGTCCACGATGCACCGGCAATGGGTACGGCTCCGCCAGCCACGACAGGTCAAGGTCGGTCGTGTAGTGCGCCAGCGCTGCGGCAGGGTCGCCCATCTGCTCGATGATGTCATAGACGAGCGTGCGCTCCGCTAAAACTACATCCCCGCGCGCGATGACTCCCTCGAAGCCGCCGCACGTGCCCAGATTCACGATCAGTTGCGGCCGCCAGCGGTCGATCCCATACTGCGTCGCGGATGCCGCCGCGATCTTGCCCCATCCCTCGTGGAAAAAGATCACCGTCTCCGTGCGCCCCTCGACTGTGACCGGCACGGTACACCATTCTCCATAGGGGGAAGCACGCATCCCATCGTGGGCGACTCGCTCTCGCACGACATCCCACTCTTGTCCTGCCGAAACCACGACCACCGTCCGAATTGAAGTCTCATCCATACCGACCTCCGCCCAAAATAGTCGTAGGACGAATTGGCAATTCGCCCTACGCGCCACTTTCATCCAACCGCCGGTGAACCGCCCCCTTCATGCGGAATTCCCTTGAAAATAGTCCGCCGGTCGATTCGAGACCTGACAACTCACCCCACGCCGCCACCCGAAAGCAAGTATACCCGAAAACCTCGAAAAAACCCGCTACGGAGCGGCTCGAAAACGCCTCAACAAGTTGAGGACTCCTCCACCGTTTACCTTTTTTCACGAGCGCCAAAGCACTATTATCCAGCCATCCAATATCCAGCATCCGGCTACAAACTTGTGACTCCCTGAGAAACCCGTATAATGAATGTGATGCCGCCGCAGGAACGTGCTTATGGAAATCGAAGCGAAATTCGCCATACAGAATGCCCAGGCCTACGCGAGGGTGCAGGCTATGGATTCCATCGGGCGTTTCTCGATGGCGGAAGAGCACGTTTACGACCTTCACGACACCTATTTCGATACCCCAGACCGCAAGATATGGCAGGCCGGATATGCCTGCCGCCAAAGGGAACAGGACGGCAGCCGTATCATCACTTTGAAGGCATGGCGCGGCGCCGCCGGCGTCGTCCATCGCCGCGAGGAATGGGAGATGAATCTCCCCACCGCAACAGCGGTCCCGGCGTCGCCGGGTCAATGGCCGGACAGCGCTGTGCGTCAGCAGACCCTGGCTTTGACCGGCGGGGCACTGCCGACGCCGCTTTTCAGCCTCAAGCAACGACGCCGGGCGCGCTCCATCCTCTATGCGCAACGCCTCGTCGCCGAACTCAGCCTCGATACAGTGACCCTGTCGCCCGGCGGCAGCGATCAGCCGTTTATGGAGTTGGAAATCGAGCTCAAAGGAGAAGGCACTGAAGCCGACCTCGCAGCTATTTTGGATTGCCTGACGGACATACCCGGCCTATTGCCTGAGCCGCTCTCGAAATTCGAACGGGGTTTGGCGGCGCTTGACGCTGCTCCACCCGGCATCACCCCCGACGACACGATAGCCGAGGCCGCGCGCAAGACCCTGCGCTTTCACCTGCGGCGTATGATGCTCAACGAGGAAGGGACGCGCGCGGGGAAAGATCCTGAGGCATTGCACGCTATGCGCGTCGCCACCCGGCGGATGCGCACGGCGTTTCGCGTCTTCGCGGATGCACTCGATACGAATACGATGGCGCCTTATCTCAAGGAATTACGGCGCACCGGACGAATTCTGGGACACGTCCGCGACCTGGATGTTTTCCGCGCCCAAGCCCAGGCTTACCTGGACACTTTTACCACCGGTGCGCCCCCGGATCTATCGGTGCTCCGGCGAGCCTGGGACGCCGAATACGAGTACGCGCGGGGTAAAATGCTCAAGTATTTCGCCAGCCGGCGTTACGCGCGCTTCAAAAGCGAGTTAGCGACGATTCTTGACGCCCCCTTCCCCTACACGGATACAACCATGCCCTGCACCCAGGCTATACCCGACCTGGTGAACAGGCGTCTGGACGAATTCTACACCTGCCGGGCCCGGCTTGAGCGCCCCGACGCCACCTTGATTGATTATCATCAGATGCGCATTGTCACCAAGAACCTGCGTTATACCCTTGAGTATTGCCGTGAAGTGCTCAGTGCCGACGTCGAACAGGCCATTGACAAGTTGAAAACGTTGCAGAATCACCTCGGTGCGCTCCAGGATGCCGTTGTCGCCAGTGTCCAATTGCACCATGTCCTCGCCTGGGGGACGTGGACGGCGCCTGGGGACGAAAGCCGGCGATGGAATAACGCCGCCGTCGTTGCCCCGGATGTTGCCGCCTATCTGGCTTATCAGCAAGCGGAAATCCGGCGTCTGGTCGATTCTTTTCCCGAAGCCTGGAGACGCTTCGAACGCACGGACTTTGCCCAATGGATTGCTGACGCCCTCGCCGCGTTAGCCGAGAAACCTGCACAAGGTTAGTTATCCAATTCACATCTATATCAACATCCATATCAAAAGGAGAAACATCATGACCACAAACCCGAAATACATTATTCTGCTGGGGCCACCCGCCGCCGGGAAAGGGACGCAGGCAACGCGATTGAGCGAACATCTGCATCTGCCGCACGTTGCCAGCGGCGACCTGTTCCGCTACAATCTCAAAAACGAGACGGAACTGGGCCGCAAAGCCAAGACGTATATGGATCAAGGCGCACTGGTTCCCGACGATATCACCATCGCCATGGTGCTCGACCGCTTGAGCCGTCCGGACTGCGCCGGCGGCGCGCTCCTCGATGGCTTCCCCCGCACGTTGGCGCAGGCCGAGGCGCTGGACAAAGCGTTGGCGGAGAAGGGCGTCGCCATCAACGGCGTGCTGAACATGATCGTGCCCGACGACGTTCTCATCGAGCGCGTGACCGGCAGACGGCTGTGTCGCACCTGCGGTGAACCCTATCACATCAAGTTCAACCCGCCGCAAAAAGAGGGCGTCTGCGACAAGGATGGCGGTCCGCTGTACCAACGGGATGACGATACCGAGGCCACCGTGCGCAACCGACTCAAGGTATACTGGGACCAGACCAGCCCGCTCATCGGCTACTATCGCAGTCAGGGCATCCTGGTCGATATTGACGGCGCGCAGGCGATTGACACCGTGACGGCAGCGTTACAGGCCGCCGTCGCCAATCTGTAAAAAGGCACAGGACTTACGCCAGCCTGGCTCGAATCAAGCGGCGGAGGATTTGTAGTGACGCCTTCAGGCGTCTCTTAGGAGCTAAGAACGGCTAAAGCCGTCACTACAAACGGAAATTTGCGTAAGTCCTAAGGCATTGCAGACGCAGATTCCCGCCGGTTTACGTTGATTTTTGGTAACTATTCAGCCGCCCTTGCCAGGTGGCGAACGGGACTTTGGGGAGAGCACATAATAGGTGACCCCTTCGGCAGGTGATGACCCTCTCATCCCCCAACCCCCTTCTCCCCCGCCAGCGGGGAAGAAGGGGGCAAAA
>DAOOGN010000028.1:0-39337 GCA_035415725.1 Anaerolineae bacterium
GCCTACCAAAGTCTACGCCAAACCTGGCATAGGGAATAAGTGGCTTCGTCAGGTTGACTGGCCTGAATAGATACAACTTTACTAAACGCAATACCTTCGCCAATTTGGAGTGACCTGAATTTTACCTCCACATCTAGTGTTAAATGCGTAATTCAGCCACTAGATGCAGTTGTGAAAAATCGCCATTTAGAATTTTGGCGAAGGTATTGTAAACGGTTACGAATTAGGGAATCAGCGCCCATTGCCGTGCCTTGGCAATGGCGTGGGTGCGTTTGTGCACGTCGAGTTTGGCGTAAATGTTGTAGGCATGACGTTTGACGGTGTTGAGCGTCAGATACAACTCGGAGGCGATTTCTTGATTGGACTTCCCCTCGGCCATCAGCGTCAGTACCTCGATCTCACGGGCCGAGAGGGTAATCGGCCCGGTTTCGTCGGCAATGACGGTGAGGGGAGCTGCCGGCTTCGCGTTGCCCGAGGAGGCCGCTGCGGCAGTTGTTGCGGCGGGGTTGAGCGCTGTGAGCAAGCCCTCGATATAGTCCAGGGAAGGGAGGTAACTGCCGGCGTCTTGTTGAACCTGTCGGCACTGTGTCAGGAGTTCTGTCAGCGACGGGCCTTCGTCCACAAAGATGCGCCGGTAATTCTCCGGTTCGCCCAGGGCCAAGGCATGAAGCAAGAAGACGACCGCCTGGGTCGTCTCTCCTGCTGTGTCTTCCACCAGCGCCTGGAGCACCAGGGTTTCGATTTGCGAGGTCAGCCGTTGGAATTGTTGCATTTGCGGTAGAAGGGAGCGCAGCAGGTCGCGCGCCTGCTGTAAATACTGTACATTCCCGGTCTCCTGACCCCAGACGAGATAGAACCTGGCCTGGGTGAGTTTGATGTATTCCCAAATATGGTATGGGTAGGCCTCACGGCTGATATTTTCGACGCTTTCAACGCCGCTGTGACGTAACCAGCGGATGGCAGCAGGCAGGTCATGCCGCTGTAATGCCATACGGGCAGCTAGCGCGGAAAAGAGAACATCGTCCCACTGGCTGGACTCGGTACTCAGAGCCAGTTGATAGGCTTCGGCAATCAGTCTTTGCGCGCCGTCTAAGTCGCCTTGGCTCTGGAGCAGGCAGGCCAGCGCCGCTATCCCGTCCATACTGCTCCATGCCCACCATGATTTCGTCAGCCAAATTCCTCGTTCCAGGTGTTCCCTGGCTTCCGCCAAAAGGCCGCGTTCATGGAGGATCTCACCCACTTCGATATCCACGATGCCCATCAAGGGGTTTTCATCGGGTGCGGGGACTACGAATTGCGCTTTTTGTAACGTCACCAATGCCTGGCTCAAGCGCCCCTGCATAGCCTGGGTTTCGGCTAACTGGCAATAGGCCACGACCAGGGCCAGCAGGTTATTGGAGGCACGCGCAATGCGCGCCGTCTCTTGGAGCCTCTTAACGGCCTTGACGGTATCTCCAGATAGGATCAAATACAAGCTGTCCTCGAGCGCCAGCAGACTGTGCACGAAGGGGTTTTCTTCCCCATGGAGATACTGAACAGCCTCACGTGAATGGGCGGCGGCCTGTTGAACGTCCCCGCTCATGAGTGCCAGCGTCGAACGGCAAATCGCCAGGCTGCCATAGAGACTGCGCAGTGTAGGGTCGTCGTTGGGGAGGGTGTCAGACGCTTCGGCGGGGCGTTGGGGCAAACTTTCAATGGAACGTTGAACGTCGTCGAGCCAATACCGCGCGTTATCGAGCTGGTACGCTGCAATGGAGCCCCAGACATAAGTCAGGCCGAGGGTGGGGTGCCGATGCACGACCTCACCGGGCAGTTGCCCGATCCAATGGGTGAGGGTCTGCAGATTCCCCACTTTGATCAGGGTTTCAACGTGGCGCTCGATCAGCCGGGCAGCCCATTCCGCGTCTGCACTCGCCAGTGCATGCTTGAAGGCTTCGTCGAGATTGCCATGCGCCTCAAACCAGGTGGCAGCGCGTCGGTGAAGCGCCGGGATTTCCTCGGCGTGGGTCTCGCTTTGAACATGACGCAGGAAATCGGCAAACAGGTGATGATAGCGAAACCATTCGTGTTGGGGGTCGAGGGGCGAAAGGAACAGGTTGGCATGTTCCAACTGTTCCAGCATAGTTGCCCCGTAGCCGGGTGGCGCTGTAGGCTCCACCACCGCTTCGCACAGCGGGCCGCAAAGGATATCCAAGATGGCACTCTTGAGCAAGAACTGACGGACTTCTTCCGTTTGTCGAGACAGTACCTCTTCAGACAAGAAATCCACCAGGTAGTGCGTATCGCCGCGCAGTTCTTTTAAGAGACGGAGCGGATCTGATTGGTTGCGCAGGGAAATCGCTGCCAGTTGCAGGGCGGTGATCCACCCTTCGGTGCGTTCTTGCAGGGCGGCCACTGCCTCGACCGGGAGTTCCAGCTCCAGGGTCTGCTTGAAAAACAGGGATATTTCCGCGTTCGTAAAGCGCAGCGCATCCGCCCCCAATTCCGTGATCTGCCCTTTGGCGCGCAAAAAGGCAATGTCCAGCGCCGGCTCGCGCCGGCCGGCGAGTACGAGGTGTAGGGTAGGGGGCAGGTGTTTGAGAAGAAAGTTGAAACTTTGGAGAATGACCGGTTCTTCCAAAACGTGAAATTCATCTAGCACCAGGATGACGTCGTGGGGAAGGGCCGCCACTTCGTTGATCAGCAACGTCAGCCCCATTTCTATGCCGCCGCTTTTGGTGGATTGGATAAAATCGAGAGTCTCTTCACCAAGCCGGGCTTGCAGGGCTTGAAAGGCGCTAATGAGATAGCGAAAGAAGCGGTCCAGGTCGTTGTCTTGCCGGTCCAGGGTTAGCCAGACCACCAGGCGCTGACTTTGTATGTCGTGCTGCGTGGCCCATTCGGCCAGAAGGAGGGTCTTGCCAAAACCGGCGGGTGCACAGACCAAAGTGAGCGGTCCCCGGACTCCTTGTTCGATTTGCTCTATCAGGCGGAAGCGATGAACAAACCCTTGCGGAAGCAGGGGAATGGAGAGTTTGGTTTTGAGGAGCGGGAGCTCTAATTCTGCTTCCAGGCTAGGGAACATTTCACCCCTTCTTTTGAATGGCTGTAAGGGGGCCTTGACCAGGCTGGGCGTTTATTGCAATCCACTTTGCCGGTCAGGCCCCCATTCAATGACCGCTAAACCCAGTTATGCACGACGACTCCTACTGTCTATTATATAATGACACGCTTATTGCATCAAATATAAAATCCCTACTGTTCCAGGCCCGCAATGACTGGAGATGACTGCGCCCGCCGTTGTGATGTGGATTTCCTGGACTGGCGCCAGGGCGGCGAGTTGGTCCGCCAGGTAAGTGGCATCTTCTGCTGCCGCAGCGTGGGTGACGAAGACCCGTCGCAAATCGACGTTGGGTAAGGCTTGTTCAAAATCCTGAAGGAGCGCCTCGAGGGCATGGGCACGATGGCCCCGGATTTTGGCTTTGAGACCCAGCGTCCCGTCGGGCATTCCGGCGATGATGGGCCGGATCTTCAGCATGCCGGCCGCCAGGCTTTGGAGCGCTGTGCAGCGTCCGCCCATCTGGAGATACTTCATCGTTTCCAGGGCAAAGGACATCCGCACGTTGGCCCGCGCGGCCTCGACGGCAGTTTGAATCTCGGCCGCACTGGCGCCGCTGTTACGCCAATCGGCAGCTTTGAGCGCCAGCAGGCCAATGGCCGAGGACAGCGTCAAGGAGTCAATGACGCGGATGTGATTCTCCGGTAGGGACTCTGCCGCCAAGCGTGCATTGTTGACGGTGCCGGAAAGTTGGGACGAGATGCCAATGAAAATACCCTCCGTGTGGTCAGAGAATGCCTGCACAAAATCCCCGATCGTGGGTGCCGACGTGGTAGGCAATACGCCGTTGGCCTCGATCAAGGTGAAGAGCTGTTCAGGGGTTAGATCAATTCCATCCTGATAACTCTGACCGTTCAGGTGTACGTTGAGGGGGATGACTTGCAGTTGGTAACGCTCCAATAGCGCGGGACTAAGGTCCGAGGTACTGTCTACAAAAATAGGTATCATTGCCATAATTATGCCCTCCATAAGGATAAAGATGATTTCGACTGTAAGAACGGCCACGCTGCCACCATTTATTGTGTGGCAGAATAGCATAAAACACAAAATAATATAACAAAATAAGCGATGGGGTATTCCATAGCCTGGTCATGAAGAGAGTGTTGTCCATCCTTGGGGCTGGAGGAGGAAGGGGAAACCGGCTGCTTATGCTCACGGCCTGGTCACCGACGCCAATGTGGGGGAGGCATCCCTATTCTGACTGCGTACCAGCAGCGTCCATGTGCCTTTCTGGACGGCTTTATGGTCTTGATTGAAAATAGTCACATACACTGTGACCAAACCCCCGTTGTAACCCGGCATGGGATGCTTTTTGTCTACTCTGAGCGTGGCCCAGATCGTGTCGCCCACTTTCACCGGGCCGCGATATTTCCAGTCCAGTCCGACGAAAGCCTCGACAGTGCCGTTCAGATAGCCCAGACTGCTGGCGAGTCCGGTAGCGATGGAGAGAACCAGTGCGCCCTGCACAATCAGTCCGCCAAAGGCGGTGGTAGCAGCGTAGTCGGCATCGGTGTGCAAAGGGTTGTAGTCCCCGGAGAGCCTGGTAAATGTTTCCAGGTCTTCCTGCGTGATGGTGCGTTTGGCAGTCTCCAGGCTCAGACCGGGATTCAAATCCTCGTAATATAACTTTTGAGATGACATTCTCTCTCCTTATTTCCGCGCATCTCTCTTTCAATCATCTTCAATCAGCGTTCCGAGCACAAATTTCACGCGCGAGTTGTAGGGCGCCCGCCCTGATGAGCGCCACCCGTTCGCCGCCTTGCCCGCCTACATCCAGTATACTGACGGCGGGGGAGACTGTCATGAACCCAAAGTGCTATAAAAGTGCTATTCTTGATGATAGTTCTCTTATGCCTGAAGAGCTGGCGAGCGTCTCCCCATCATTTGTCCTATACCCAATCCTGTCTGTTGTAGCGACCTCGTTACGTGTTATACTGTCTGGTGTTTGTTGCTGGTGAAGGGGTGTTCCCTCATCCCGGCAGCCTCTTCTGAAGGAAGTGGAAAGCCTGATAGGGGTATAGAGACGAAAAGACGAGGAATTTATGGCATCTATCCGTGTCTTGTTAGCCGATGACCATGCCATTGTACGGGCGGGATTGCGCAATGCGTTGGCGAACCTCCCTGAGTTAGAAATTGTGGGCGAGGTGAGCAACGGCCCTGAACTGGCCCAGGCGCTCGAGAGGCTCCGGCCGGATTTTCTGGTGGTGGATGTCAATATGCCCGAATTTGATCCGGTGGTCGCCATCCGTCAGATTCACCTGGAACGTCCGGCCCTCAAAATTCTGGTGGTCAGCGCTTATGACGATCAGGCCTACGTGGTGGGCTTGCTGTCGGCAGGCGTGGATGGGTATCATCTCAAAGATCAGCCGCTTTCCGATCTGCAATTTGCGGTACGGAAAATTTTGAGCGGAGATCGCTGGATATCCGGCCCGTTGATCAACCGCTTGCTCGATCAAAACACGGCCAGCGGTCACGCTCCGGCGCCCCTGTTGACCGGGCGTCAGCGTGAGCTGCTGCGCTTGCTGACGCTGGGCTACAGCAACCGGAAAATCGCTTACGAGCTGGGGTTGAGTGTCAAGACGGTCGAGAATCACCTCACAGCTCTTTACCGGGTTATCGGCGTGGGAAGCCGCCTGGAGGCCAACAATTACGCCTTGAGCCACCCGGAATTGTTGTCGACGCCGGGTTATGGGAGGGTGGATAGCCAGGCTGCCCCTCAGAACGTAGAGGTCGACGCGCCCGTTGAGGCGCGCCTGTCCGTGCTGGTGGTCGACGATAACGCGCGTTACCGTGCGCAACTCGGTAAGTTGATCGTCAAGGCCTACCCGTCGGCGCTACTCTACGAGGCCGAAGACTGTACTGAGGCGTTGCAATGGATCGAACGTGTGCGGCCACAGTTGGCTTTTATGGATGTGGTTTTACCGGAAAAAGGGGGCATTTGGTGCTCGCGGCAGATCAAGGCTATTTCTCCGGCCACCCGCCTCATTTTGATCAGCGCTTACCCGGATCGAGAATTTCGCCGCATGGGACTGGACAGCGGGGCGGTGGCCTTTTTGGATAAACGCGACCTCGACGCCGCTACCGTCTACCATGTTGTCGAGGATGTGCTCAACAGCCGCGCCAGGAGTTCGTAAGCTGTTTGGGTTCTCTGGGACTTGGCGTGGTGATGGGAAAACGGCTTTAGTTTTTGCCACGGATGACACGGATTGCACTGATTTTTTATACTCTGCGTGTCAATCCCTGACTGGTTTCTTATTTCGATCCCACGAAATCTTGAAGACCCGCTGTTTTTGTCAACTGTCGCTGATGGAAGGGTAGGGGCTGGGGATTTCAATCTGCAATGTCAATCCGCCACCGGGAGGCGACGTCACTTGCAGGGTGCCCCCTAGCAGCGACACACGTTCGCTGATGCCCACCAATCCGAAATGCTTTTGTTCGGTCAGGTCTGCCAGGTTGAGCGGCCTGCCCATCCCCTGACCATTATCGATCAGGTCCACGATCAGACTGGCCGTGGATGTGCGACGTAAGCCCAGGTTGACGCGCGTGGCGTTGGCGTGTTTGCGCACGTTGCTCAGCCCTTCCTGGATGATCCGAAAGACCGACAGTTCGATGGTTTCCGGCAAACGTCCCAACGCCGGGTCGATTTGCAGTTCTACCGCGATGCCGGTCTGTTCCGACCACTGGCTGACCAACGAGCGAATGGCCGCCGAGAGGCCGTGGTGATCGATAGTGGGTGGACGCAAGTCGCTACACACCAGACGCAAACTCCCCACGACTTGCCGAATCCCCTCGCGAATTTCGGCTAACTTTTGGCGCAGGCTCTCGTCCGCGGTCTCACCCTCGGCCTCTTCTAACTGATAGTTGTAGCTCAACAGGTCCTGGATGATTTGATCGTGCAATTCACGCGCCAACGCTTTGCGCTCGGCTTCGCGCTCGGTGATCAGGCGGCGACTGGCCTGTTGGAGGGCCAGGTTTAATTGATCCAATGCCTCCACCTGGTTGTGCAGACGCTCGATCAATTGGCGGTTGAGGGAATCCTGTTCTTCCAGGTTCTGCTGCAATTCCAACTGCGCCTGGCGCAATTCCTCGGCTTGTTGTTGAGCGGCGTAGTAGTTCTCGAAGGCCCAGATCACCGGCGTGATGCGTTCCTGGCGATTGGAGCCTACGATGAGTTCCACAATTTCGCGCGGTGTGGATTCGGAGGTGCGGCGGAGGGCGACCTGGCGACCCTGATATAGCACCAGGACGCGGTCGGTGACGGCAAAAATTTGCTTCAAATCGTCGCTGCTCATTATGATGGCGACATTGCGGGCGGCGAGGTCTTTAATCTGGTCGAGCAAGATCTGCTGCCGGGCAAAGCTCAACACCGCCAGAGCATCGTCGAGCAACAACAAGCGACATGGATGGCTGAATGCTCGCGCTAGCGCGACGATTTGTCGCTGTTCGGTGGAGAGCACGGCGGCGCGCTGCTCGATGAGGTCGAGAGGCAAATCGAAGGTGGTCAGCATAGCGCGCGCCGCCTGCATCATGTGACCTTCCCGTGGTAAGATCGGAAACCAATCTGGGCCGCATAGCTCGCGGCCCAGAAAGACATTGTGCAAAACGTCCAGGTCATCGACCAGTTGGAATTGTTGGTGCACGGCGACAATGCCCAGATGCTGCGCGTGCGCGACCGTCTTGGGGGTCACGCGCCTGCCATCGACTTTGATTTCGCCCTCTGACGGGCTCAAAGCGCCGCTGAGCAGGTGAAACAGCGTTGACTTTCCTGCGCCGCGTTGACCGACGACGCCGATCACTTCGCCCGGTTCAATGGCAAAGTTGACGTCGAGCAGGGCCGGCACGGCGCCAAAACAGTACGCCAGATTGTGAACGCTCAACAATTCCATACGGGTTAAGTCCGCAGGGTTGGACCTTGCACCGATGTCCCACTATTATTTTGCGCTTCTTCGCGTAGCGACATCAAAAATCACGGCGAGAGCCAGCACCGCTCCGCGGACGACATATTGGTAGGCGATGTCCACATTCATCAAGTTCATGCCGCTGGTCAGCGACATATACACCAGTGCGCCGATGAGGGAGCCTGTCACCTTGCCCACGCCGCCGGCCGCCGACACGCCGCCGATGTACGCTGCCGCGATGGCATCCATCTCAAAGAGCTGACCGGCTGTCGTCGTGGCCGATTGCAGTCGTGAAGCAAACAGAATGCCTGACAAAGCCGAAAGCATGCCCATGGAGCCAAAGACGACGAAGGTTAAGTTCTTGACGCTGATGCCACTTAATTCGGCCGCTTCGGGATTGCCGCCAATGGCGTAGATGTGCCGACCGAGGACGGTTTGCGTGGTGATGAAGTGGTAGACGGCGACCACGATGAGGACGATCACGACCGTCCACGAGAGGCCGTTATACCCTGAGAGCACCCAGGTGATGAGGCCGATCAGGACTGACACAAAGACCAGTTGGAGAATGAAGATATTGGTCGGCAGGACCTCGAAGTGGTAGGCCTGTTTCTTCTTGCGGCTGTTAATCGCGCTGATGATGTACAAGATGATGCCGACCAAGCCGATGAGCAACGTCAGTTTGTGGACCTTGGGCAAAAAGTTGCTGTTGGGGAAGATGTCGGGGATGTAGCCATTGCCGATGGCGTTAAAGGTTTTGTCCTGGATGATGATGGTGCCTGTGCCGGCTGTCACCAGGAGCAAAGCGCCGCGGTATATCAGCCAGCCGGCCAGGGAAGCGACAAAAGCGGGGATACCCAGTTTCGCCACGGGGTAGGCGGTGAGCAAGCCGGCCAGGATGCCAAAGCCCATGATCATCGGGATGACGACATACACCGGCAGATGCCAGAATTCCAGTGCAATCGCGGCCACCGCTCCCAGAAAGCCGGCCAGGAAGCCTACAGACAGGTCGATGTGCCGGATCACAATGACCAACGTCATCCCCACGGCCAGCACGGCGATGTAACCGGTTTGATTCAACAGGTTGCTGATATTCCGCGAGGAAATAAAGATGCCCTTCGTCATGATGGTAAAGATCACGATAATCACGAACAGGGCAATAAACATGCCGTATTCGCGGATGTTTTTCCGTAACAAATCTTTAAGATACATGGAGCCTCCTCAGTAGTCAGTTGCCAGATCCATAATGATTTCTTGCGAAGCTTCTTCGATGGGTAATTCGCTGACGATTTTGCCGCCGGAAACGACGTACACCCGGTCGCTCATTCCCAATATCTCAGGCAGTTCGGATGAGATCATAATGATGCTCATCCCCTGCTGGATCAGCCGGTTCATAATGGTGTAGATCTCGTATTTTGCGCCCACGTCAATGCCCCGCGTGGGTTCGTCGAGGATCAACACATCCGGTTTGACGAACAACCACTTCCCCAGATAGACTTTTTGCTGATTGCCGCCGCTCAAATGACTCACGACTTGCTCGATGCTGGGGGTACGAATGTTGAGCGAATCTTTGTACTCAGTGGCGACTTGAATTTCAGCGTTGCCATCGATGACGCCGCGCCGTGCAATTTCGCGCAAGTTGGCGAGGGTGAGGTTTTGTTTCACATCCTGAATGAGGATCAAGCCTTTGCTTTTCCTGTCTTCACTCAAATAGGCCACGCCAGCCTTGATGGCGTCTTTAGGGTGGCCCAGGTGTACTTGATTTCCGTAGAGATATATCTCCCCGGAAACATGGTAGCCGTCTGGATTCCCAAACATGCTCAAAGCCAGTTCGGTGCGCCCCGATCCCATCAAACCGGCGAATCCCACAATCTCGCCCTTTTTGACGTTGAAATGGATATCTTTGAGGATGTCGCGACCCAGTTGGGGATGATAGGCGTTCCAGTTCTTCACCTCCAGCACAATTTCGTCCAAGGGATGGCGTTCCCGCGGCGGATAGATGTTGGTGATTTCGCGCCCGACCATAGACTTGATGAGGACCGGTTCAGGGACCCTGCTCGTGCGGTTGTCCAGCGTACAAATCGTTTTTCCATCGCGCAAGACGGTGATCGAATCGGCGATGGCAATCACTTCGCGCAATTTGTGCGAGATCAGGATGCACGTGACGCCGTGACTCCGTTGCTCGCGCAGCAAATTCAACAGGTTGGCGCTGTCATCTTCGTTCAAAGCCGCCGTCGGCTCATCCATAATGAGTATTTTGACATCGCGATTCAGCGCCTTGGCAATTTCGACCAACTGCTGCTTGCCCACGCCCAAATCCTTGACCTTGGTTTCCGGGTTGACGTCAAGCCTGACCCTTTGGAGCATTTCATTGGCCCGTTTGATCGTCTCATTCCAATCGACTACCAGACCACGATGAATCTCATGGCCGAGAAAGATGTTTTCGTATACCGTCATCTCAGGCACCAACGCCAGTTCCTGGTAGATGATGGCGATGCCTGCGCGCTCACTGTCGCTGATCCCTTTGAACTCTTGCAATGTCTCATGGAGCAGGATGTCGCCGCTATAGGTCCCGTGAGGGTAAACCCCACTCAGCACCTTCATCAGCGTCGACTTGCCCGCGCCGTTTTCTCCCACCAGACCGTGAATCTCACCCTCGTATACGCTGAAGCTGACATTGTCCAATGCTCTAACGCCGGGGAATTCTTTGGTAATGTTGCGCATCTCTAACAGGGGGATCATAGCACCTCCGCTTACCAAAAAGTACAGGGGTGCAGGAACAGCGTCACCGCTGTTCCTGCACAGGTTATAAGCCGATCACCGTGGATATTATAGTGTTTCCAGAGGGGTGTGCAAGCCCATTTTCGGTTCTCTGGGGCTTCGCTTAGGGCAGATTCTTGAAGTCGCTGGCGCTGTAGTAGCCGGAGTCGATAAGGGCCTCTTTGACGTTGTCCTTATCGACGGTGATGACGGCGGACTGGATGGCCGGGACATCGATCTTGCCGTTGTTGTAGGAACCCTTGGAAGCGGGCGCCTTGCCCTGGAGCAGGGCGACGGCGGCGGCGATGGCATCATCGACCAGCATGCGCACGTCCTTGAAGACGGTCATGGACTGCTTGCCGTCGATGATGTACTGGACGGAGGCTTTCTCGGCGTCTTGACCGGTGATGAAGTATTCGGTCACGTCCTTGTCGGCGGCGAAGGCGTCGGCGATGGCGCGGGCGGTGCCGTCGTTAGGGGCGAGGATGTAGACCTTGCCCTTATCCGCCGCGGTCACGGCGGTGAGGTTGGCCTCGGCCAGGTTCTTAGCGTCATTGAAGTTCCAGTTGGTGGTGACCTGCCCGATGATCTTCGCCATCTCGTCGCGGGTCAGTTCCTTCTTGTTCTGCAGGGCGATCGCTTCGCTGGAGTTCTTGATGACGAAGGTACCGTCGGCGATCTTAGGCTGGATGGTTTCCCAGGCGCCCTGGAAGAAGATGAAGGCGTTGTTGTCGGAGGCTGCGCCGGCGTAGAGGTAGAGGGGATTGCCGGTGCCGCTGGCGTGGTCGATGAGGTACTGACTCCAGGCGGCGCCCACGGCGATACTGTCGAAGGTCACGTAGTAGTCCACGGCGTCGGTGTCGCGGATGAGGCGGTCATAGGAGATGACCTTGACGCCCGCATTGTGTGCGGCTTCGGCGGCTGCGGCTGCAGCGGTGCCGTCCTGGGGGCAGATGATGATGACTTTGACGCCCTTGGTAATCAGAGCCTCGACGTTGGCCTTTTCCTTGGCGGAGTCGCCCTGGCTGAAGAGAATCTCGACATCATAGCCAGCGGCGTTGAGCGCGTCGCGGAAGCGCGTTTCGTCCTGAATCCAGCGCGGCTCGTCCTTGGTGGGCAGCACAATACCTACGGCCAACTTGGTTTCTACGGGGGCGCTGCTTTCCAGGCCGGTGAAGTCGCTGGCGCTGTAGTAGCCGGAGTCGATGAGCGCTGCTTTGACGTTGCTCTTGTCGACGGTGATGACGGCGGACTGAATGGCCGGGACATCAATCTTGCCGTTGTTGTAGGAGCCTTTGGCGGCCGGCGTCTTGCCCTGGAGCAGGGCGACGGCGGCGGCGATGGCATCATCGACCAGCATGCGCACGTCCTTGAAGACGGTCATGGACTGCTTGCCGTCGATGATGTACTGGACGGAGGCTTTCTCGGCGTCTTGACCGGTGATGAAGTATTCGGTCACGTCCTTGTCGGCGGCGAAGGCGTCGGCGATGGCGCGGGCGGTGCCGTCGTTAGGGGCGAGGATGTAGACCTTGCCCTTATCCGCCGCGGTCACGGCGGTGAGGTTGGCCTCGGCCAGGTTCTTAGCGTCATTGAAGTTCCAGTTGGTGGTGACCTGCCCGATGATCTTCGCCATCTCGTCGCGGGTCAGTTCCTTCTTGTTCTGCAGGGCGATCGCTTCGCTGGAGTTCTTGATGACGAAGGTACCGTCGGCGATCTTAGGCTGGATGGTTTCCCAGGCGCCCTGGAAGAAGATGAAGGCGTTGTTGTCGGAGGCTGCGCCGGCGTAGAGGTAGAGGGGATTGCCGGTGCCGCTGGCGTGGTCGATGAGGTACTGACTCCAGGCGGCGCCCACGGCGATACTGTCGAAGGTCACGTAGTAGTCCACGGCGTCGGTGTCGCGGATGAGGCGGTCATAGGAGATGACCTTGACGCCCGCATTGTGTGCGGCTTCGGCGGCTGCGGCTGCAGCGGTGCCGTCCTGGGGGCAGATGATGATGACTTTGACGCCCTTGGTAATCAGAGCCTCGACGTTGGCCTTTTCCTTGGCGGAGTCGCCCTGGCTGAAGAGAATCTCGACATCATAGCCAGCGGCGTTGAGCGCGTCGCGGAAGCGCGTTTCGTCCTGAATCCAGCGCGGCTCATCCTTGGTGGGCAGCACAATACCCACGGCCAGCTTGGTTTCTGTGGCCTTGGTGGCTTCTGGGGCCTGAGTTGCTTCGGGCGCTTTGGTCCCGCCGCAGGCCGACAACAACATACTTGCTGCGACCAACAGACTTACCAGCGCCAAAGGCAAATTCTTTTTAAACATCGTTTTTTCCTCCTTCATAAGTATGAAAATTGGGTTAATACGAACTGCAATCTGGGAGTATGGGATACCACTTTATTCACTACGATTTGTCTGTTCACCTCCTTAATGAATAACTACCAAGGACACAGAGTTCACAGCGAAAACAAAAACTCGGTGTGCTTTGGGATGGGAATGGAGAGATTTTTGTAGTGGTGGCTTCAGCCACGCTTAGCCCCCAAGAGATGCCTAAAGGCATCACTACCGATCCTCCGCCGCATAAATCCTGTATGCTTTATAAAACCATAAAATGGCCCGGAAAACAACCCTCTCCTATAGGAATTTACCCTTAATCGGATTAGGGGATTTCCCTATGGGGTGAGGGTGGTAATAAAGGCTTGTCATCGGGATTTTGTGTGTTAGAATCCTCTGTTGGGGTTTGAATCTATGGCAAGTATTTTCCCACTTTTGCTTTATACCAGCCTGGGGGGTGGTTTGCTGTTGCTGGGGATGGCAGCGATTCCGCGCTTACGCCCTCTGCACAAACCTGTGACTGCCGGTTGGCTGACGCTGCTGGCTTTCCTCTGGCTGATGCTGCTCCAACAAGGGCGCTGGGTGTTATCCGTGTGGTCGCCTGGCTCCGTCCTGGGCGGTCAGATATTGTTAGACATGACCCCTGCCGTATGGTGGCTTGGCTTGAGTCTGACGGTGATTTTTGGCGGTGTGGCATGGGTCGAGGTCGCGCAGCACCGGGATACGCCGCTTCTGACCGGCGTGCTGATATTGGTGCTGCTGACTGCGACGTGGCTGACCCTGGCTGCCGGGTCGTTGCTCACCATGCTGGCTATGTGGGCGGTCTTTGATCTGGCATGGGGAATCGCGGGGCTGATATCCGGCGCGGATGCCGACCGGGTGATTTTTGGACTGACGCTGCATGGCGTTGCCTCCCTGCTGTTGTGGGTGGTATCGCTGCTCTTGTTGCAAAGTGGGGGGAGCGAGTTATGGTGGCTGATGTGGCCCAGCACGCCGGTGCTCGTGCTACTTTTGGTGGCTGCGTTGATGCGCGTGGGCTTTTATCCCTTTCAAATTGTCTTCCCGACAACGATGAGGAGCACCCGTTCTCTGAGTTTGCTCTATTTTATGGGGCCGCTGACAGGCGTGGCGCTGCTTTATCGTCTTTTGTTGCTGCCAGGACTGCAACAACTGCCGACGTGGGTGACGGTGTGGGGGATTCTGTCGTTGCTATGGGAGGGGATCATGGCCTGGGCCGGCCATCGGCAGCGGAGCGGGATAGGGGCTTGCCACGCTTTGTTCCTCGGCCTGGTGACCGGGGCCGGGGTGATGCACTCGGGCTCGCTGTTATTGCGGGTGGCGGGGCTATGGGTGGCTGCCGGCGCTCTGTTGATGCTGGCGCGCGGACGCGACCGCAGCGCGCCCGGTTGGATCTGGCCGGTGTGGCTGGCCGTGTTGTTCCTCCTGGGAAGCCCGCCCTCGCCTGTGGGGACGGTGCTGTGGACGTTGCTCGACGTTCTGCCGGGGGCTTTGCGCCTTGCGCTGTGGGTGGGGATGATCTTGATCAGCGCCGTCTTCCTTCAGCAGGGAGGCCGCGTGGCGCGCGGCGCCGGGACACCGCCGATGATGTGGCAGCGTGTGGCGCTCGGCGCGGGGATGATGGTCGTCACCGGAATGTTGATAGCCCCGGCGGTGTCGATGGAGGCCGGTGCCTTCTCATGGCCGGGGTTTGTCCTCTGGTTTTTGGCGCTACTCGGCGCGGCGGCGTTGGTTCGCTGGGGCAAACCCTGGCGTGAGCGCTTGAGCTACAGTCAACCGCTGCTGGAGTTTTTCGATTTACAGTGGATTTACCGCTCCATGTGGCGCGGCGCCGAACATTTATTAAGCATCCTGCGCGTCTCCGCCGATGTGGTGGAAGGCAGTGGCTCATTGCTGTGGTCTCTGTTGATTTTGCTCTTGGTTTTACTGGTGGTGGGAAATCTATGACCCCTTTCATTAACTGGTTAAGTCAACTCCCGTCGCTCATTTCCACGCCGGCGGCCTGGGGGATATTTCTGACCGGCGCGGGAATCTATCTGATCAATGAATGGCGTATTCGCTTTCTGATGTGGGGCGCCCAGTATTTCTTTGTCGGAATTTTGTTTGCGCGTATCTTTGACACACGCCCGGAGATGGCCCTGCTCAAAACCCTGGTGGGATGGCTGATCTGTGGCGCTTTCTTGATCAGTGCACGCGTCCGGGGGCAGACGACACCCCAGGTCGGTCCGCGCTGGCGCTGGTCGTCGAACCTGCCCTTTCGCATCCTTTCTCTGCTGACGATGACGGTGGTAGCTTATCTGGCCTCGCAGAAATATCCCTTACCTTTTATCTCTGCCGACCTGGCGCTGGCGTGCTTCATCTTGATCGTCCTGGCGATCCTTTTCATCGGCACAGAGGAAGACGACGCGCTGGTGACGGGGGTGGGAGTGCTCAATTTGCTGTCGGCGCTCGACATTTTTTATTCGTCGCAGGACCCCGGCTTGCTGGTGACAGGACTGTTAGTGATGGTCAACCTGCTCATCGGCCTGGCGGCGTCGTATCTCGCCGTGGTTGAGGTAGCCGAATGACGATTCCTGCCCCGCTGGTGTTGATCGGCGCGCCGCTGGCGATGGCCGTGGTGCTTCAGCTATTGCGCCGCTGGACGATGTTTATGGCTCTCCTGGCGACGCTCACCACTTTGTTCTGTGGATTGCTGGTATCGTTTCCTCCCCTGCTCGACATCCTCTCGTCCGGCGCATGGCAGATTGCGCTGGAGGAGCCGTTGAGTATTTTAGGGCGTGTGGTGGTGGTCGAGCCGGCCGACAGGTTGCCTTTGACCTTCATCTTCATCACCGCCGCCATCCTGTTCGTCATTGCGTGGCGCTTGCTGCCCCATTCCAACTTTTTCCCCGTGGGATTGATGATGGTGGCTATGCTGGCTGGCGCGTTGATGGTCAAACAGGTCGTCTACACTGCCCTGTTGGTCGAGATGGCTGCAATCCTGGCCGTCTTCCCGCTGCACGAGCCGGTAGGTGCGCACTACGGACGGCATACGAAAGGGGGAGCGCGTTACATCGTGTATATGACCCTGGCGCTTCCCGGCCTCATGGTGACCCAGTTGTTGTTGGATCTGTTCGCCATCTTCCCCAACGACACCACCTACCTCCAGGCGGCGACGATATTGCTGGGATTGTCTTTTGCGATCTTACTGGGCGCCGTTCCCTTCCAGACGTGGCTATCGACGGTGGCAACCAACGGCTCGCCACCGGTGGTCACGTTCCTCTTTACGGTGAATCTGGGGACGGTGTGGTTCATGCTGCTGGCTTACCTGGAATCCTATGCCTGGCTAGTAACGCAGGCATCGTTTGCCCCGCTTTTTACCACCGTGGGATTGCTGATGATGGTCATCGGTGGCTTGTTAGCGGCTTCGCAGCGCCACCTGGGGCGTCTGGTGGGCTATGCGACCCTGGTCGATAACGGCGCGATGTTCGTGGCTTTGGGGACGTGGCAAGTCTCCGGCGTGACGCTGGCCGTGATGCTGTTGCTGGCGCGGCCTTTGGCGCTGGGGCTGATGACGATGGGCCTGGACGGCTTGCGGCGCCTGGGCAGTGGCGATGATGCCGTCGAAACCCTGGCCGGCGCCGCCTGGCGCGCGCCGTGGCGCACGATGGCCTTTGTCGTCGGCGGGATTGCTTTGGCCGGTTTCCCTCTTTCGTTGAGTTTTGCCGCGCATTGGGGGCTTTACCGGGTGCTATCGGCCGCCAGTGTGTTTCAGGCCGTCCTGGCCCTGGCAGGATGTGCCGGCGTGATGATGGGGGTTCTCGGCGTTGGGCGGGTGTTGCTCGCGCCGCTTCCTCAGAATGCGAGCCGAGAACATTCGCCAGAAGATCCGGTGGTCCTTATTTTGATTGTGTTGTTGATCGGGGCTACCCTTTTATCGGGAATTTTTCCGCAATCCATCAGTCGAATCGTGGCAGAGATGGCTACAGGGTTCACTTTTTTCACCTCATAGAGAATAGATGAGAGCGTGAGGTATGGCATTAAATCTTTTAGACTTTCGCATTCGGCAGCGTGACTATTTGTTGAGCATTGCTCAGGCGATGGTCTCGCGCCTGAATGTGCGGGCCGTTTTGCGCTTGATTCTCCAGGCCTCGGTGGATATGTTACAAGGCCAGGCGGGTTTGATCGCCCTGCGCAACGCCGATGCGCCCTTCGCTTTTTGGGCCAGTTACGGCCTTCCGCCGGCGCTGGTGGATGCCTTTCAGCCGTTGGTTGAAGATGTGCCCGTCGTGACGCAAGTCGAAGATTTCACCATCCCGGACCTTTCCGAGAAGCTGACCAGGATCGCTGGTGAAACGGGCTTGTTGCTGCGGCAGGTGGTGGCGCTACCGATGTTCGTTGAGCAGGATTTTCTAGGGGTTCTCTTCATCTTCCGCTCGCACAGCTTGAGCTTTTCACAGGACGATTACCAGATCCTCAAGAGTTTCGCCGACTATGCTGCCATCGCCGTCAACAACGCGCAGTTGTACGAAGCGGCCGTCACCGAACGCGGGCGACTGGACGCCCTGTTGGAATCCAGCGGTGATGGTATCATGGTTTTGCGCCCCGATTTGAGTATCGAACGTCTCAATCGCGCGTTGGCTTCCCTCACCGGCTGGAGCGCCGAGGAAGCGGTGGGACGGCAACACGACGATGTCATCGTCTGGGCGCGGCAAAGCTCCGACACCACCCTGAGCCAGGCCATCGCGCAGGGATGGCCGACGCGAGAAAGCCGCACTCTCTACGTCGAGGGGGACCTACGACGGCGTAACGGCAGTGTGGTCTCGGTGGGCATCACCTATGCACCGCTGTTCGCGCGCCACCATGGGCGGATGCTGAATATCATCAGTAGCGTGCGTGACATCACCCGTTTCCGCGAGGCGGATGTGCTCAAAGACACCTTTATTTCGGTCGTCTCGCACGAGTTGAAGACGCCGGTGGCGATTATCAAGGGCTACGCCGAGACATTGCGTCGTCCGGAGGCACGTCGCAACCCGGCGCTGGTGGAGGAGATGCTGGCGTCGATCACCGAAGAATCGGATCGCCTGGCGCGCCTGGTGGATGACTTGTTGGATGCGTCGCGGTTGCAGGCCGGTGGATTGCCCTTCCACGATGTAGAGGACGTGGATTTGCGTTTCATTGCCCGTCGTGTTGTCGAGCGTTATCGTTCGCAGTCGGCGCAGCACACTTTGATATTGGACTTTGCCACAAGCCCCTCAGGCGAATTCCCGACCATCCGCGGCGATCCGCAGCGTTTGGAGCAGGTGCTCGATAACCTGGTCTCGAACGCCATCAAGTATTCCCCGCGTGGCGGTGAGGTGCGGATCAAGGGGGAAGCCACGCCGGTAGAAGTGATCATCTCTGTAAGCGACCAGGGGGTGGGCATCCCACTGGAAGATCAGGAACGCATTTTTGACCGTTTCTATCGCGTCGAAAATCCGGACACCCGCGCCGCTTCGGGAACGGGACTGGGACTTTATCTGACCCGTGCGATTGTGCGCGCGCATGGCGGGCGGTGCTGGGTGGATAGTATTCCCGGACAGGGTGCGACCTTTTATGTCGCGTTGCCCAGAGAGACGGGACTGGCGCTATGGCGCGGCGAGGCGCAGAGCGAATGACTCATGGACCCTACCTGTAACCGGTGGTTCACCAGAAGACGTAGCGCGAGTGGAGCACTCGCGGCGCAGGGCGAATGCCCCATTTGTCCTACAAAATAGACTATTTTATACAAGGAGTCAATACCATGTTACAAAGATACTATGCTACCGTCGCTTGTCCGGCATGCGGCACCCGTTTTCAGACGCCGATCGAGCAGATATTGGATGTGCGCGTCAACCCTGAGGCCAAGAATCGCCTCCTCAGCGGCGCCATTAATGTAGCCGTATGCCCGTCTTGCGGGACCGGCGGGGCGTTGAATTTGCCGTTCATCTACCATGACCCGGAGAAGGAAATCGCGTTACTTTACCTTCCCGTGGGGGCCGGAGATACCGAGGTGCAACGTCAGCAGGCTGCCGGACGGCTGACCCGCCAGTTGATGGACGCCATGCCGCAGGAAGAGCGCAAGGGCTATCTTTTCCAACCGGAGGTCTTCCTCACCATGGAAAATATCGTTAAGCGCGTCCTTGAGTTGGAAGGTGTGACCGAAGAAGACATCGCCTATAGCCAGAAACAGCGCGCGTTTCTGGATACTTTCATGTCGGCGTTGGAAGAAGACTGGCCGCAACTGATCGCTGAAAACGAAGCGTTACTCAACGAGGACTTTTTCCGACTTGTGCAGTACATGATGCAGGTGGTCGCCATGGCCGGCGCTCAGGAGGGCGATTTCAACACAGTGCAAAAGGCTTATACTTATCTTGTGGAGAATACGGCCATGGGGAAACTGCTCAGCCAACGCAATGAGGTTTTGCAGGCTTTTACCGCTAACCCCGATCAAAACTCATTGCTTGAGGCGCTGATCGCTGCCCCGGATGAAGAAACGGTCGCGGTTTTAGTGCAGTCGGGCATAGCGTTGATGGACTACACGTTTTTCCAGATGTTGGCCCAACGGATAGAGTCGGCGGAGGATCCCGGCGAGAAGGCGCGTTTGACCGAACTGCGTCGCACCATCCTGAAAATCCGCGACGTCATGACGGAAGCCAGTGAAGATGTAGCGCGTGCCCGCGCCGAACTTTTGGAGAAACTCCTCAACACCGAAGACCCCCTCAAGATGGCGCGCAGTTATCTCTCGGAATTGGATGACATGTTGGTGATGGTCCTGCGCTCCGAGATGACAGCGGCGCGCAACCGGGGTGACAAACAGAGGACCGAAGCCTTGCAGCGCGTGGCTACCGTCGTCAACCAGGTGACGGAAGAGAATATGCCACCGGAAATTGTGCTGGTGCGACGCTTGTTGATGTCGCCGACGGATGAACAGATGCAAGAAATGCTTCAGAAAAATCAGAAACTGCTTCAACCGGAGTTTTTCCAGTTCCTCGAAGGGCTTGAGGCAGCCGCGCGGGAACAGAACGAAGCGCAGACGGCAAACCAGTTGACGAAGATTCACGCCCTGGCGTTGCAGTATGCTCCACAACCGGAAACGCCGGTGGCGGGAGCGCGTCCGCAACAGCCTTCCACGCCGCCGTCAACCCCGCCCGCGGCGGAGAACCGCACGGCTTCCGGCCTGATTATCGCCAAACACTAATCCTGGCACCAGGTGGCCGGGGTGTGGCGGGCGGCGAAGCCGCCCGCCACACCCCCTATAAAAAGCCCCCTTCGTGAATTCTGGGTGCTCTGTGGCTATTTTCAAGGAGGACCTTATGACGCAGAAGCTTGTTCTTGTAGACGGTCACTCGCTGGCCTACCGCGCCTTTCATGCGCTGCCGCCGGAAATGAAAACCTCGACGGGGGAACTGACCAACGCTTCCTATGGCTTTGCTGCGATGTTATTCAACGTCCTCGCCGACGAAAACCCTGATTACGTCATAGTGACCTTTGACAAAGGCCCGTCATTCCGCACGCGGGATTATGCGGAGTACAAAGCCCACCGCGAGAAGATGCCTCCCGAAATGCGCGGGCAGATGGAGCGCATTCGTGAGATTGTAACGGCGCTGGGCATCCCCATTGTCGAACTGGAGGACTATGAGGCCGACGATCTTCTCGGTACACTTGCGCTTCAGGCAACCCAGGCCGGGCTTGACGTGGTCATCGTCACCGGCGACCGCGATGCCTTGCAGTTGGTGGACGAGCGCACGACCGTCCTTACCTCCGGGCGACGTTTTTCCGATACCCTACGCTACACGCCGGAGATGGTGCGCGAGAAATACGGACTGGAACCCCACCAGCTCATCGACCTTAAAGCGCTTACGGGCGATCCCTCCGACAACATCCCCGGTGTGCCCGGCGTGGGGGAGAAAGGCGGCATCGCCCTGCTGCAAAAATACGGATCGCTGGACGGCATCTACGCCCACCTGGATGAGCTGCCGCCCCGTTACCGAAGCGCCTTGGCCGAGAACCGCGACCTGGCTTACCTCAGCCAACGCCTGGGACGTATTGTGCGCGACGTACCGGTCACGCCGAACCTGACGGCGGCGCGCACGACGTGGGACTACGACCGCGAGCGGGTGCTGTCCCTGCTGCAACAACTGGAATTTCGCTCCTTGCTCCGGCGTTTACCCGGCATGGCGGCGGCCCCGACGACCACGACGGCGTCTATGCCGGCAGAAGGACAACAGCTTCCCCTCTTTGGCGCGATGGAGCCGGCGCCGCTTCGATCTCCTGCCATCATTCCCGGCCTGGGTGATTACCACCTGGTAGCGGATGAGAACGCCCTGGCGCAGTTGGCAGCCCAACTGGAGGCGGCTTCTGCCGTGGCCGTGGATACCGAAACCACGGGTACCGATGCACTGCTGGCCGACCTGGTAGGTATCTCCATCACCGACCGTGAAGGCGCGGCGTGGTATATACCCGTGCGCGCGCCTGAGGGCGAAGCGGTCATCTGTCTGGAGACCGTGGTACACCACCTCGGTCCGTTGCTGGCGAACCCGGCCAGCACCAAGCTGGGGCACAATCTCAAATATGACATCGAAGTGCTCAAACGTCACGGTTTCGACATCGCCGGCCCGCTTTTCGACACGATGGTCGCCGAATGGGTGCTCAATCCTGATTCGGGCAACCTGGGTCTCAAAAACCAGGCCTGGGCGCGGTTGGGGTTACAGATGACCGAAATCAGCGCTTTAATCGGCACGGGCCGTAATCAGAAAACGATGGATCAGGTACCTCTGGCGCAGGTGGTCCCTTACGCCTGCGCCGATGCCGATGTGGCCTTCCGTCTCGTGCATGGACTGCGTCCCGAACTGGAGAAGCGCCGGCAGACTCAACTTTTCACCGATCTGGAAATGCCCTTACTGCCGGTGTTGGTGGATATGGAAATGACCGGTGTCAAGCTGGACGTAGACTGGCTGGCAACGTTGTCGGCTGATTTGACCGAGCGCCTGAGAAACCTGGAGCAGGAGATTTACCATCAGGCCGGGGTCGAATTCAACATCAACTCGACGCAGCAGTTATCTGATGTGCTCTTCAAGCGCCTGGGATTGCCGACGCGCGGGATCGGCAAAACTAAATCCGGACACTATTCCACCCGCGCCGGCGTTTTGGAGGACCTGGCGGGGGCCCATCCTGTCGTGGATGCGATTTTGGCGCATCGCGAGCTATCTAAACTCAAATCGACCTATGTGGAGGCACTGCCGCAACTGATCAATCCCCAGACCGGACGTGTGCATACTTCCTACAACCAGACCGGCACGGTCACGGGGCGGCTTTCGTCCTCCAATCCCAACCTGCAAAACATCCCTATCCGCTCGCCGGAGGGACGGCGTGTGCGACGGGCTTTCATCGCCGAACCGGGCCGGCTCTTGATCAGCGCGGACTATTCCCAGATCGAGCTGCGGGTGATGGCGCACGTTTCCCACGACGAAGGGCTGATCGGCGCCTTCGAGCGCGGCGAGGACATCCATGCGACGACGGCGGCGGCCATTTACGGCGTCCCGCTGGCCGAAGTTACCTATGACCAACGGCGCATTGCTAAAGCGGTCAACTTTGGCCTGATCTACGGGCAAAGCGCGTATGGCCTCTCGCGGCAGATCGGGATTTCCGTAGAAGAGGCCGAGGCATTCATCAAGCGTTATTTCGAGCGTTTCCCTCGCGCCCGCGAGTACATGGAGCGCGTGCAACGGGAGGTTGTGGAGCAAGGTTATGTGGAAACCCTGCTCCAGCGGCGGCGTTTCTTCCCGGAACTGGCTCCCGATAGCCAGCTTTCGGCGCAGGCGCGCCAGGCCGCGGTGCGCATGGCGATCAACACACCTATCCAGGGCAGTGCGGCGGATATTATGAAGCTGGCAATGTTGCGCACCCATCGTATGGTGCGGGAGCGCCAGCTACGCGCACGCATGATCCTCCAGGTCCACGACGAGTTGGTGTTGGAAGCGCCTGAGGATGAGCGCGCTGCCGTCATCGCCCTGCTGCATGAGGCGATGGGCCAGGCGCTGCCGTTGATCGTCCCCCTCAAAGTAGATATCGAGGTGGGAAACAACTGGGAGGAGATGGGGTCGAAACAGTAGTTACGCAGTGTGCTCAGGTGGAACGCACTGTGCCCCCATAAGAGTGTGCAGAAATCGCTTTTCTAATAATCTGTCTTATACCTACCTGTGGGTGATACTGGCGGACCCCGTTTCAATGCGTTGTGATTTCAGCCAGGAATAACCGATCCGTCCCGGCGATGGAAAAGCGTGCGCCGGACGGAGGACGGTAGAGGCCGATTTGCAGTGGATACGCGCCTGCAGGCGTGTCGGCAGGTAGCGTCAGTGTATGTTCCAGCACAATGATGTCTCCTGATTCCAGGCCCATCGTGGCGACAGGCCAGCCGTCCCACTGCGCGATCGGCTGCCCTTCGGCGTTGACCCCATGGACGAACACGGCCAACGGTGGGATGAGTGCCTCCTTGACCTGCCAGTACGTGATCAGCCGCAGCGTTTCTCCCGGCGCGACCTGCTTGGCGCTCAACTCCCATCCAACCAGGGCCGGGCCGTTCTCGAAAACCGCAGGCAGCGCCACCGGCCGTCCTTCCGGCGTGGTGGGTGTGCCGGCGGGGATGTTCGCCAGCAGTGGACGCGCATCCCCGCCGGCGATGGCAGTACGGATTAACGCCGTCTCCGGGACGGCGGCTTGTACGATGAAACGCGCCGGCCCGTTGGCGGGCAGCACAAACGCGCCGGCGCTCGCCCATTTGGTGATGAGACGGCGCCCCGCAATCCACCCCAGCGATGCCGGCGAGTGTTGCCAGACCGGCGTCCCGATGACAACGGCGCGGTCGAGAGGCGTCTCCGCCGGATACGCTACCCGGTAGATGAGGATGGAACGTCCGGCGCGCGCATCCGGCGCGCGGGCGCGAAAATAGGCGTACATATCCTGCCCTTCGTAGACCAGCCCCAGGTGCAGACTGGTGACGCTGATAGCATACGTTCCCGGCTCCGGTGTGTAGGGGTTGAAACCGGCATATTCCGCTCCGCTGAGCATCCGCGAGAAGCCGGGCAACAGGCGCGCCGTCACCCCGTAAGTTGCCGGCACCGCACTGCCGAAGTACGACAGGTACACTTCTTCCTCCGGATGGGCGGTGATATAGCGGCGCAATGCCACAAGGTCCGTACCCCAGTCCACGTTCATGTCGGCGAAATGCCGCCAGGTGTTGTCCGGGCCGCCGGCGAGGGCGTTGCTGTATGCCAGATGATCGGGGAAGACGCGGACGGCATCGACGGCAAGCCACAGACCGAGTACTGCCAACGCAATGGACTGCCGGCGCGTGCGGGGCCATTCACGGAAGCCACTCGCCGCCAGTGCGATACTGAAAAACAGTACCGGCAGGATGTAGCGATAGCCGATTTGCAGTGTGCTCGCCGAGGCGACCAGCATGGACAATCCGGCAGGCAGCCACCACAGCGCCGTCTCGCGCCAGTGGCGGATCGCGCGCGCCAACCCCATTCCGAGTAGAATCAGCGTCGGCAGTGGCGTTTTAAGAATGAAGGTCACGCTGAAGTAGTACCACCATCCGCTATCGCTGACGCGCCCCAGCAAGAAAGTGGGCGTTCCGCGCGCGACACGTTGGAACATCCGTGGCAGGCCGCGCAGATAAGTAGGCGCGGGCACGGCGATGCCACCCACGGTCAACGGGCCGATCTCGAAGCCGAAAACGGCCCAAACGGTGAGGGCGGCGACGAAGGCCATGGCAGGCATCGCCCGAAGGCGGTGGGTGAAGGTCGAACTTGCCGGATCAATGCACGCCAGAAGCAGGAAGAAGGGGGCCAGGAGAACGGCGGTGAGTTTGCTGGAGAGGGCTAATCCGGCAGCGATGCCGGTCAGCACCAGATTGAGGGCCGTGGGCCGCCGGAAGTACGCTCCCAAACGCCACACGGCGACGAACATGAATCCTGCTACGGCCAAATCGTTGCCGATGATATGCCCGTTGGCGATGATATTGGGATCGAGTACAAATAGCGTCAACCCGATCCACGCAGCAGGTTCACCGACCAGCGTGAAGAGCGCGGCGAACAGCGCCGCCCCAAAGCCCACCGTCAACAGCATCAACGGGACGCGCCCGGCCCAGATCAACGACGGAGCAAGGGTGCCGTTATCGACCCAGAGATAATCGTCGACAAAAGCCTCGGCATTGCCTTCCTGCCAGCCCGGGTGAGCGGTAGGGAAAGGGGCCAGCTCCTTTGTCAGCAAGGGGAGCGCCGCGAGAATCTGCGGTAGGGGCGGATGTTCCCAACTGAGGCGCGGACTGCCGGTATGGAGATAGGCGTAACCGGAGATAAGGTGGTATGTCTCATCGAAAGCGGCGGATTGGCGGATGCTGCTCGACGCCATCTGGGCGAAAAGGAGCGCCAGCAGGAGCGCGACGCCGCCGGCGCGCAGCCCAATGCTCTTCGGGGTGTAGCGTTGTGCGTCCATACCTCTTCATCATACCGTCGATGGGCCAAAGCGCAATGAGCTGCGGCCTTCGGCCCTCGGCTCATCTGATAATTTTACCTGAAGAGCGGTGGTCGGTCTCCACCCGAGCCACCGCCGGGCACGGGGCGGGCGCAGTCAGAGACCGGCCACAGCGTCTCCCCATAATTGGCACTATACCCGCCTATGAATCATCCCTGGCAACTTGGGTTATAATAGGGGATGTGAGGCCAAAGTGACTATGTGGCTTCACGACTTAGGACGATGCGACGATTAAGGGGTACCCATGCTTGTCATCTTGTTAGTTCTGTTGACCATGACCTTGCCGGTGTTTCTTTATGGAACGTTCTATGTAGCGCGGGGAATTTTACGCGGATTGCGCAGTGTCAACTGGCATGAAACCTCCGGCGAGATTCTCTTCTCTAAAGTGGAGCAGTATTATCGTGGTCGAGACGTGGCCAGAGAACTGTTTCAACTATCCTACAGCTATCGGGTCGATGACGTTGGCCGTGAGGGACACCGCTGGTCATACAAAAGTTATACGTGGCTCTTCGGCGACCTGCACAAACTGGCGGCAAAGTATGCCCAAAATTACGCCGTGACCGTCTACTACGACCCGCTACACCCTGAGAATGCCGTGCTCGAAAAGGGGACAACGCGGGCGGATATCATCCTGTTGGGCGTTTTGGCGTTGATCGATGCCGGTATATTGTTGATCTGGATTCCCCTGACCCCGGTGTTAATCGTTCTCGGCGTGGCGTTGATGGCCTTTCTGGTCTTGTTATTCCGTCAACTCAAGCAGAACAAAGAGTACACGTTTTGATCCAATCTATAGGGAGATAGCAACGGATGTTACCGATTGAGTGTGACCGTATGGAGCGTGATGCTATGGGCGAAATCCGTGTTCCGGCCGGCGCCCTGTGGGGCGCACAGACGCAGCGCGCCATCGAAAACTTCACCCTCTCCGGGCAGCGTTTTGGACGGCGGTTTATCGCCGCCTTGGGTCAGGTCAAACAGGCCGGTGCACGCGCCAACATGGACCTGGGACGGCTCGATACATATCGGGGGAACGCCATCGTGCAAGCCTGCGCCGAAGTCATCGCCGGCGATCTCGAGGCGCATTTTCCCATCGACGTGTTCCAGACCGGCTCCGGCACATCGACGAATATGAATGCCAACGAGGTGATTGCCAACCGCGCCATCCAACTTCTCGGCGGTGTAGTGGGGAGCAAAGCACCGGTGCACCCCAACGATCACGTCAACATGAGTCAATCCAGCAACGACGTGATCCCCACGGCGATCCACGTGGCCGCGACGCTGGCGTTGCGCGATGATCTCGTTCCGGCGTTGACGCATTTGCACACTGCATTGACGGCCAAAGCGGATGCCTTCGACGCTATCGTCAAAACCGGTCGCACACACTTACAGGACGCAACCCCCATTCGCCTGGGACAGGTCTTCGGCGGCTATGCGGCGCAGATCGAACAGGCGATAGGCCGCGCGCGGCATGCGATGGAGACGTTGCGAGCACTGCCGTTGGGCGGGACGGCGGTCGGCACCGGTGTCAACTGTCCGGCGGGCTTTGCGGCCCGCGCAATTGCCCATCTCAACGCGGCGTTGGGGACAGACTTCGTCGAAGCGTCCAACCACGTGGAAGCCAACGCCGCCCGCGACGCGCTGGTCGAAACCTCCGGCGTGCTCAAAACGATGGCCGTGAGTCTGCACAAAATCGCCAACGACATCCGCTGGCTGGCTTCGGGGCCGCGCAATGGCCTGGGGGAACTGCGCCTGCCTGCCGTCCAGCCCGGTTCATCGATCATGCCGGGCAAGGTCAACCCGGTGATCCCGGAGGCGGTGATTATGGCCTGCGCGCAGGTCATCGGCTACGATGCGGCGCTGACGTTGGGCGGGTTGGGCGGCTATTTCGAGCTGAACTTGATGCTGCCGCTCATCGCCCATAACACCCTCACCGCCATCGCCCTGTTGACGAACGCGGCACAGGTTTTCGCCGACCGCTGCGTCGATGGTCTGGAAGCCGATGCCGACCGTTGCCGCGAGACCGTCGAGCGCAACCTGGCGCTGGCGACGGCGCTGGCGCCGGTGCTCGGCTATGACAAAGCGGCCGAGATAGCTCAAGAAGCACAGTCCACCGGCAAAACCGTCCGTGAAGTCGCTCAAGCATGGGATGTTCTGCCCGCGGACGTACTCGCCAGTTTGCTGGATCCTTACCGGATGACCCATCCGGACGACTAAAAACTGACGACTGGCGACTATCTGACGATTCCAGGAGGTTAATCTATGCGTAAAATGGCTGTTTTGACCAGTGGTGGGGATGGCCCGGCGTTGAATGCGTGTATTCGCGCGGTGACACGGGATGCTTTGCGGCACGACGTGCAGGTTTACGGAGTGCGCTGGGGATACAAGGGCATGGTCAATGGAGAGATCGATGAGCTGACCGGCCGGGATGTGGGCGGGATCATGGCGCGCGGCGGGACATTCTTGGGGACGGCACGCTGCCCGGAGTTCAAAGAAATCCGGGTGCGCCGCACCGCCCTGCGCCAGATGAACCAGCTCGGCATCGAAGGGCTGATCGTGATCGGCGGCAACGGCTCCCTGACAGGCGCGTTGGCCTTGCACGAGATGGGTTTCCCCACCTATGGCATCCCTGCTTCGATTGATAATGACATCAATGGCACGGATATGGCCATCGGCGTGGACACGACGCTGAACACGATCCTGGACGCCATCGACCGCATCAAGGATACGGCGGCCTCGCACCAACGCGCTTTCCTGGTCGAGGTGATGGGACGCGATTGCGGTTACCTGGCTTTAGCCAGCGGCCTCGCCGGCGGCGCGGAACTGATTTTGGTCCCTGAACACGCCGGCCCGCCCCTGGAGGAAATCGCCGCTACCGTGGTCGAGGCGTACATCAAGGGCAAGTCGCACTGCATTCTGGTGATCGCTGAAGGCTGGAAGCCCGGGACGCAGGCCGTAGCCGAATATCTGAGCGCGCGTAAAGAAGAGCTAGGCTTCGACGTGCGGGTGACAGTGTTGGGTCACGTCCAGCGCGGTGGACGGCCTTCGGCGTATGATCGCCTCCTGGCGACGCGGATGGGCGCTTTTGCCGCCGACCACCTTATCGAGGGTGAGAGTGGGCAGATGGTGGCTATGCATGGCAACGTATTGGAATCGTTTCCTCTGGCAGAAGCGGTCAAAACGCTCAAACCTTTGAATTTGACACTCCTGGGTTTGTCCGAGGTGATGGATTAAAATCTCACGTGTCGCGGCCTATAAGTTGTGCGGCCAGCGTGTAGAGCGCCGTCTGCGCCTCGCCCCCGCCCTGCGACTGTTCCAGGGCCATGAGAGCTGCCTGGTGATGGAGGTGCGCCTGGGATTGAACATATTCTCGACTTCCGGCGGCCTCGAGTAGCGCCAGTCCTCTGACGACGGCGGCGTCATCGAGGGAGGTGGGGGTCGTCAACAGCGCTTTGAAATCCGCGCTATGGGTCATCCCGTGGAGAATAGGCAATGTCTTCTTGTGATGGCGTAGATCGGAGCCGACAGGTTTGCCGGTTTGCGCAGGTTCTCCCCATAGCCCCAACAGGTCATCCTGCATTTGAAAAGCCATTCCCAGACTCTCGCCGAACTCCCGTAGGGCAGCGATGGACGCGGGGGGGGCATTGGCGATCATGCCGCCGAGTTCGCATGCCAGGCCGATCAGCACTGCCGTTTTGTGTCGGATCATCGTCAGGTAGGTCGTCTCGGCGATTTCCGTTTCTGTCTCAAAAGAGATATCGAGACACTGGCCTTCCGTAATTTTCAGGATGGTGTCTGTGTAGCGGGCCACGACGCGCAGGACAAGCTCTGGCGACAAGCCGGTGGTCTGCAAATGGGCCAAGCTGCGATAAGCGAGGGTGAACAGCGCATCGCCGGCGTTGATGGCCTGCGGTTCACCCCACACCGCCCACAGCGTGGGGCGTCCACGGCGGGTGTCGTCACGGTCTTCGATGTCATCGTGGATCAACGTGAAGTTGTGGAGCAGTTCGATGGCGGCTGCTGCCGGAAGCGCCTGTGACCAGTCGCCGCCCTGCGCTTCACAGGCCAGGAGCAAAAAGAGGGGACGCAGGCGTTTGCCGGCCTTGTGCGCGGCAGGCCGAAACGCCGTATCGGCCCAGCCGAGGTGATAGCGCAGCATGCCGTAAAGCGCTTCCGGCCCGGTCTCTGGGATAGCCTGCCGCATCGTTGTTTCGAGCGCCGGTAAATAACGGGTAAAAGGGTCCATCATGATACCTCCGACTATCAGACTGATGATGATCCGACTGTGACTAAAGGGGTTTGTTTCAAGCGCGTGATGGTCGGCGCGCCTGAGACGAACATGGTGATAGCCAGTTGGCGGCGGATGATTTCGAGCCGTTCATAGAGCGCCTGTGGTGATGTAGCCGCAGCCTCCAGCAGTACCCCGGCCATCGTGGTAGCATCCGCCCCGAGGGCGAGAACCTTGGCGATATCCAGCCCGGTCTGCAATCCTCCGCTGGCGATGAGGGGGATGTCCGGCGCAGCCTGGTGCACCATTTGCAGAGATTGGGCGGTGGGAATACCCCAGTTGCGAAATGCGGCGGCGACTTCGCGCTGCACAGCATCCCGTCCGCGGTGCATTTCGACCTGACTCCACGAGGTTCCCCCAGCGCCAGAAACGTCCAGCGCTGCGACGCCGGCGTCGACGAGTTGCCGCGCCGCTTGTGCCGATAAGCCTGCTCCGACTTCTTTGACAATGACGGGAACTTCAAGGGCTTGGCACACGGTCGCAATCCGCCGCACTATGCCGGCGAAGCGTGTGTTTCCCTCAGGTTGCAACGCTTCCTGGAGGGGATTGAGATGTAGAAACAGGCCGTCGGCTTCCACGAGTTCCACAAGGCGGCGACACTCGTCAGGCCCGTAACCGTAATTCAGTTGGATGGCACCGAGATTTGCCAGGAGCAGGATGTCGGGGGCATAGCGGCGGACCTGGAACGTGGGCGCCGTGTCTGGCTCTTCCAGTATCACCCGCATCGATCCTAATCCCATACCGATGCCCGCCGCTTGTGCCGCCTCGGCCAGTATCCGGTTGATGTCGCCTGTCCACGGTGTTCCGCCGGTCATGGAGGCGATCAACAGCGGGAACGCCAGGTGGTGACCCAGGAAATCGGTAGCTGTGTGGACATCGGCGAGGTCACATTCCGGCACAGCTTGATGGATAAACCGGTAATGTTCCAAACCCGTCGTCATCTGGTCAAAAGAAACATCTTCTTCCAGGTTGATGCGCACATGTTCGTCTTTGCGTAAACTGGTGGGTCGGCTGGACATGACACTTTCCTTTGTCTCGGTTGCTGTTGCCTGGAGAGTCTACTGACGGCCTTACTATACTGTAAAGCCGCCGCGCGTCAATGCGAGGAGGCGCGGTGGTGCCATCGAACGGGGGGGGGCGTGACGAACTCCGGTCGTTTTTAGAGCAGAAGCGACTCATGATCATGGTGACTGAAGAGCGGCGGGTGGCTGAATAGTTACATTGGCACTATACCCGCGGGGGATTCTTGACTTTTACTATGCAAGGGATAGAATACAATGACTGTGAAAAAAGACACCCAGAATCAGTCAAATCAACAATCTTGAGGAGGTAGATACGATGAGCGATATGTTTGACCGCATTAAGAATATTATCGTCGAGATATTAGCATGCGATCCGGCGAAAGTCACCCCCCAGGCCAGCTTTCGGGATGATCTGGGAGCTGATTCCCTGGACCTGGTTGAGTTGATCATGGCTTTTGAGGATGAATTTGGTGGGCGTATCTCTGACGACGATGCGCGCAGTATCACCACTGTTCAAGCCGCCGTGGACTACGTCGAGAAGCGGATGGCCGCAGGAGAGTAATTGCCCTTTTGAACTGCACGAAGGCCACCGTCTTCCGGTGGCCTTTTATTATGCGCATCGGTTTAATCGCAGACACCCACATCCCTTATCGGGCGACTGAAATTCCGGCATCGGTCTTGAACGCTTTGTCCGGCGTCGACCTTATCCTGCACGCGGGCGATGTGGATGAACCGTGGGCCTTGGATGTTTTAGGGGACCTGGCGCCTGTCTACGCCGTCCGTGGCAATTACCACCTGCTGGATCGTTCCTCCGGCGGCGCTTCTCTGCCAGAGGCCGTTGAAATCGACGTGGCCGGCTTCCACATTGGCCTGGTCCACGGTCATAAGCTGGGATTATCAACCTGGTTCTGGAAAATCTCCATACTGTTGCAGAACATGGCGGGCCGTTGGACGTCACCTGCCGGTGATCGCGCCCGTGCCCGCGCCCTGGTGCGCCAGTTTCCTCGCGCCGACATTATCGTTTTCGGCCACACGCATCGCTTTTACCAGGCATACTGGGGCAAAACATTGCTGGTCAATCCGGGTGCTGCCTTGCGCACCTCGTACTTCAATGCTCCGAACATACCTTCAGTGGCCCATTTAATTCTCGAGCCGGGGAAACCGCCGCAAGTAATCGAAATCCGTGTGGAAATACCCTCACACCCCCTGCCTCTCTCCCTGGGGCAGAGGGGATAGGCTTATAAGAAACACGCAATCTCGTCATCCGAGAGCACTTTGCATGCCAAAACCTGCGCCCAACCTGGGAGAATAGGTTACTGCGCCAGGTTGACTGGCCTGCATAGATACAAAAATTACAACAAAATGCTTGACGCGGATGGTTAGCTGTGTTATAATGATGCTGTTGGCGGGTCATCGGAGGAACCCGTGCGATGATAAAGGTTAACCTTGCCGAATTTATTCATGCCAAGCCGGGCAGCCGCGAAACAATTACTTTTGATTTGGGCAACATCACTATCGACGACCTCGACCTGCGTTATCTACAAGGCAAACTCCACTTTACTCGCGTTGCTTATGGGATTTTGGTTGAGGGTAAGCTCAATACTGAAGTCAAGACGGAGTGTACCCGCTGCTTAACACCCTTTTATGCCCCTGTGGTGATGGAGTTGGAGGATACCATCAGCCTCCCCGGCTCAGACCTGACTCCCGAACGTCCTGTACGTGTGGCCGAGGATGGCTGGGCCGATTTGGCCCCGCTTGTCGGTGAATATGCCTGGATTGGATTGCCCGTTAATCCGCTGTGCTCTCCGACTTGTAAAGGGATTTGCCCTCACTGCGGTGGAAATATCAACCTGGGTGAATGCACGTGTGATAATGTAGCTCCTATGGATCCACGCTGGGAAGTATTGCGCACTTTGGTTGAACAGACTGACAAACCTTAGCTATTTCTTAGCTATTTCTTAGCTATTTCTATGGAACAGGTTTCGGTCAGTCAACGAACTTGGGTCACCCATGTTCCCGAACTCAAGGAGGCCTATGAACGTTGTTAATGAACTGTTAGAAAAGGCTGCCATACAAGGGTATCTGGCTATAGAGGATGTATTGGAAGCGCTGGGAACGGTGGATGAAGAAGAATCATTGGATACGGTACTGGGTGAATTGCGTGCAGCCGGGATCGAGATTGAGACCGTTGAAGATGTAGCAGAAGAAGCGGACGACGAAGAGGAGAGCGGCGAAGAGGACGAAGAAGGGCCTTCACTCGATGAAATTGTTGATGAGGAAGTAGAAGCCTGGGATGGGGACATGTACGGCCTCGACGGGATCGGGGTCGATGACACGGTAGCGCTCTATTTACGGGAAATGGCGCGCGTGCCGTTGCTCTCTAATGATGAAGAAGTGACTTTGGCTAGAAAGATCGAAGAGGGGCGTGCGGCCAAAGTCGCCTTGCAGAACAATGGACATCATAGCGCTGATGAACGGGCATGTCTGGAAGAAGTTCTCCACGCAGGCATCGATGCGCGTGATCACCTGATCCGCGCCAACACTCGTCTGGTCGTGAGCATCGCCAAGAAGTATATCGGACGCGGTGTGCCGTTCCTGGACTTGATCCAGGAGGGCAACCTGGGATTGATGAAGGCGGTCGAGAAGTTCGAGTACCAGCGGGGGTATCGCTTCAGCACCTATGCTACGTGGTGGATTCGTCAGACGATCACCCGCGCGATTGCCGACCAGGGGCGCACCATCCGTGTGCCGGTGCACATGAGCGACCGGATTCGCCGGTTGTACCGTCGGGCGCAGGAAATCGAGCAGGAACGCGGCACACGTCCCACGCCCGAAGAATTGGCGGAAGAGATGGGGCTGGAACCGCGCAAAGTCCAGTGGATGATGCGTGTTTCCTGGCAGCCGTTGAGCCTGGAGCGTCCGGTGGGCGAGGATGAAGACAGCGAGTTGAGCAACTTCATCGAGGACGAGCACACGCCCACGCCGCCCGATACCGCCTATCAGGGGATGCTGCGCGACCGAATAGAAGAGGTTTTGACCACCCTCAGCCCACGCGAAGTGCGCATTTTGCGCATGCGCTTTGGGTTGTATAACGGGAGAAGCTATACCCTGGAAGAGGTCGGGCAGAAGTTCGGCCTGACCCGCGAGCGCATCCGCCAGATCGAAGGACAGGCATTGCGCCGCTTGCGCCATCCAAGCCGTAGCCGTGATTTGAAGGATTATTTGCGATGACCGTTTGTGCTGTTAACGTGATTGTTAGCGTGATGATGATGCGTCCCACGTCATGGCGCCGGGAAAGCGAGGCCCCCTAAGCGCCGACGGTCCGTGATGCACGGAACACGGCCATAACCCGCCAGCCTCGCTGGCGGGTTTTTGTTATTCTTGTTTTCAGTTATACTTTTCACTTAAGTGGAGCGACCCCGAACAAGTTCGGGGTTCCAGGACCGGGGGGGGGTACGTTCTGAGTTTTTCAACCGAGTTCTCCAGACCGGGCCACCGCCGGCAAGGGGGGCCGGAAAATGGGGATGTGGCGGGCAGCTTCGCCGCCCGCCACATCCCCTACAAAAATCCTTGAAGGAGGAGCGCGATGAGTGATAAAAAGAAAGTCCTTGTTTCCATAGCCTGGCCTTATGCCAACGGCGATTTGCATGTCGGCCACCTTGCCGGCGCCTACCTGCCTGCCGATATTTTCGCCCGTTATCATCGCCTGGCCGGCAACGACGTGCTGGTAGTCTCAGGATCGGATGCGCACGGCACCCCGATTACCGTGCGCGCTGATCAGGACGGCGTGAGTCCGCGCGAAGTCTTCGAGCGCTACCACAAACGTTTCCTCGAAACCCAACGCGACATCGGCATTTCGTACAACCTGTTCACGCATACCGATACACCCAATCACCATCGCGTATCGCAGGACATTTTCCTGGCATTGCTGCGCAACGGCTATCTGTACCTGGCAAAACAGCAGCAATACTACTCCGAAGTGTCGCAGCAGTTCCTGCCGGACCGTTACGTTGAGGGCACATGTCCATACTGCGATTATCCCGAAGCCCGCGGCGATCAATGTGACAACTGCGGACGACTGCTGGATGCCCTGGAACTGAAGAACCCGCGCAGCAAGATCGACGGCGCGACCCCTGTCATCCGTGAGACGGAGCATTTTTTCATCGACCTGCCGAAACTGGAACCGTATGTCCGCGCCTACCTGGAAAGCGGCAAAGAGGAATGGCGCCCCAATGTCCTCAAGTTTTCACTGAACTACGTCAAAAGTGGACTCAAAGGCCGTCCCATCACCCGCGATATTGAATGGGGCATTCCGGTACCGTTGGAAGGCTATGCGGGGAAATGCCTCTATGTCTGGTTTGAGGCAGTGATCGGTTACCTTTCTGCTAGCATCGAATGGTCCAAACTGACCGGCGATCCCGAAGCCTGGAAAGCCTGGTGGTACGACCCTCAGGCGTTGCCGGTGTACTTCATCGGCAAAGACAACATCCCCTTCCATACCATTATCTGGCCGGCGGAACTCATCGGCGTGGAGCGATTGTACGAGGATGACCCGACGCGACGCCTCAATCTGCCCTACGACGTGCCCGCGAACGAGTTCATGAACCTGTCGGGCGCGCAGTTCTCCAAGAGCCGGGGGCGGATGATTGCCGTCATTGATCTATTGCAACGTTACGATGCGGACGCCATTCGTTATTACCTCACCGTCGTGATGCCCGAAACCAGCGACAGCGATTTCTACTGGGATGATTTTGTCCAGCGGAACAACGGCGAATTGGTCGGCGTGTGGGGCAACCTGGCGCATCGCGTGTTGTCGTTCACCTATAAGCACTTCGGCGTGGTGCCGGAACCCGGCGAACTGGCCGCTGTGGATCGTGAATTGTTGGCGCAAGCCCAAGCAGCGTTTGATACGGTGGGCGCGCATCTGGCGGGACGGCGCTTCCGCGCGGCGTTGGCGGAGGCGTTGAACCTGGCGCGCGAGGCCAACCGTTACCTGGAAATCAAATCGCCGTGGGCGCAGATCAAACATGATCGCGCAGCGGCGGCGACGAGCCTTTACGTGGCGTTGCAAGTCATCAACGCGCTGAAGATTCTTCTGGCACCTTTCCTGCCCTTCTCGGCGGAGCAACTGCACAAAACCCTCGGTTACGAAGATCAACTCTTCGGCAACTCGTACATCGAAGAAGTTGAAGCCGAAGGCCGACGCTATCCTGTGCTGCGCTATGACGAAGGTCCCGCGCGTGGCCAATGGGCGTTCGAGAACTTGCCTGCCGGTCGCGTCCTGAACAAACCAAGTCCGTTGTTCAAGAAACTCGACGCTGCCGTCATTGACGAAGAACTCGCCCGTTTGGGAAAATCATAGGCATCAGGGGTGATGCACTTTCCGCCGTGCGTCGCCCCTTTGAACTACCCATGACACGCCTCACAGCTCACGGCTCACGTTTTACGTTTCACGTCCTACGTCCCATGCTGCCATGTTGGCTTCTCTTCGCGCTGCTCGTCCTCACGCTGGACGGGCAATCGCTCTGGTGGGATGAGGGCATCAGCCTGCATCTGGCAACGTCATCGTGGAGCGAGATTGTCGCGGATCGCGCCGCGAACATCCACCCGCCGCTGTATTTCTTCGCTCTCAAAGTATGGGTGGGGTTAGCAGGACATACACCTTTCGCGGCGCGCTATCTTTCCACGTTAGCCGCGACGTTACTGCCGGCGATGGTCTATACCGGCGTCCGTCGTCGGGTAGATCCTCGCACAGGGCGGAGTGCGGCGTTGCTCACAGCGCTGGCGCCGCCGTTTGTCATCTATGGACAGGAAGTGCGCGCTTATGCTTTCTTGCCGCTGTTGGCAATAGCGTTGCTGGCGCAAATCTGGCCCATCTCCTCGACCGGGGAATCTGCTGCGGAACGCCGGCCTCTGCCGGCGACGGTTGAGCATCCGGCGCTCCTGGCGTTGATCCAGGCCGCCTTCGTCCTCACGCACTATACCGGCGTCATAGCCGTGGCGTGGGCGAATCTCGTCTGGCTGATTCGGGTTGTGCGCGGCAAGGATCGGCGCGCGCGGCGCCGCTGGCTGTTGAGCGTGGGTCTGACGGTGCTTTTGACGTTGCCGTGGGCGGTGGCGGTGCTGCTCGCCGGCGCGACGGGGCTGAAAACCGAGGCCGGACTCGGCAACATTCTCGCCGAACCGGTGCCGCTCGATTACCTGGTGAAGCTGTTAGGCGTTTTTCACACCGTCGGCCTTCCGGAGGCCATGACGGACCCGCTTCTGACGCGCCCCTCGGCTTTGCTGGGCCTGTTACTCTTGTTGGCGTTGACGGCAGTTGCCCGGCGTCATCTCCGGCGCGCGTCGCCATTCTCTGCGCCGGTTTTCCGTTGGCTTTGCGTGTGGCTGTTGCCCCTGTTCACCGCAACGGCGATATGGATTCTTAGCCCGCAGGCGCATCCACGTTACGTGCTGCCTTTTGTGACGGCGGGGTGGCTGCTTGCGGCGACGCTGACGACCGCACGTGACGTTCCACGTTGGCTGCGCGGCGCGCTCCTGGCCGCCGTGCTGACGACGTGCCTGGTGGGACTGCGCGCTTACCTGACCGAGCCGGCTTACGCGCGCAGTGACGTTCGCGGGGCGGCGGCCTTCATTCGCGCCGCGGCTGTGCCCGGCGATGTCGTCCTCGCGCCGTACACCGACTGGTCTCTGGCGCAGTACGACGTGGGCACGGCGCATCTGATCACATGGCCCTCTCCGGCAGATGATAAAGTCCTTGCTACTGCATTGGCTTCCAATGTTCAGCCGGCTTCCCACGTTTACCTGCTGGACTACCAACGCAACGCTCTCGATCCGCGCGGGCAGGTGCGCGCCAGCCTGGCGTGGGGGGGATGGTTCGAGTCGCGCCACGAATTTCACGGCGTGTTTGTCGACCAGTACGCTATCTCCGCCCCGCCCGTACTGCCGGATTGTACACCGCTACCCGCAGCGTGTGTTCAAGGGCAGTCGCCATGTTTGACCGGCGCGGTGTTTCTCACGACCCCCGTGAGCGGCGCAGCCCTGCCGGTGATTTTGTGCTGGGACGGCGCGCCTGCGCCGGATCGCTATGCAGCGGCGTTGCGACTTTATGCGTCAAACGGCGCGTTGGTGAGTGGCGTGGATACGCTGTTGTTGGATGCAGCGCTGCGAACTACCGATCTGTGGTCCGGCGGGCCGGTGACGACGTACCATCTCGTTGCCCTGCCTGCCGGTCTGCTGCCGCGCGCTTATCGCCTGGAAGTGGGTGTCTATTCCGTGGCGGACGTCGCCGCACCCTTGTCGCTGGTGCAACCGGAGGCGCCTCCGGTCCCGGCGCTTATTCTGGGGGAGGTCGCGCCCGTCGTCGCTCCGTGGGTGGATGACGCCCCGCTTGCCATGACGGAGATAGCGACATTTCCCGGCCTACGTTTGCAGAGCGCGACGCTACACAACGACAATCTTTATCCGGGGCAGGTCCTCTACATCACCTCGCGCTGGCAGACAACGGCCGACGGTGTCGCTACGACGGGACTGCGCCTCGCCCTGCGGCAGGGAGAACGTGAACTGGCGTCTGTGGGGTTGTTGGATGGACTGCCGGCATGGCCTTCGGGCCGCCCGCTATTGGAACACAGCGCCTTGACCATTCCTCCAGACGCCGGTGATGGAGCAGCAGACGTGGTATTGATCTGTGGTGAGCAGCAGGTGGCGGTCGGCGCGGTGACATTGCGTGCAGGTGAACACACCTTCGTCACCCCGCCGACGGCGTATCCCGTTGACGTGCAAGCCGGGGCAGCAGCGACGCTCCTGGGGCTAGATGTGGAGCCGGGTCTTACGCTGCATTCCGGCGTCCCCTTCACCGTCACGTTGATCTGGCGTGCCGAAGTCGGAGCCGTGGACACTGACCTCACTATCTTCACCCACCTGATCGGGGCGGATGGTCGTATCGTCGCCCAGCACGATGGCAAGCCGGGGAATGGCGAGCGTCCGACGGCAGGCTGGCTGCCCGGTGAAATCCTCGTCGATCCGCACGTGTTGACCTGGCAGGGTGATTACCATGGCCCGGCAACATTGCGCCTGGGCCTGTATGATGCAACAACCGGCGCGCGCGTCTCTTGGCAGCGTGGGGGGGATGCTTTCACGTTTAACCAGGCGCTGGAGGTTGGTTCGCCATAAAGTAGCTCAAGAAAGTAACTCAAGTTGCTGTTGCTACCTTACTGAAGAAAATGGAAACGAATTTAGCCACGTGTCCAACATCTTGTTGACCAGTAGAGGATTGAAGGGATTTTAACGGATGAGGATTCTTGACTAACGACTATCCGACTCATGACTATCCGACTAACGATTACGAGACGTATCTATTCAGCCACCTTTGCCAGGTGGCGAACGGGACTTTGGGGAGGGCACATAATA
>DAOOGN010000029.1:0-38831 GCA_035415725.1 Anaerolineae bacterium
AGGGATAAAATCTGTGTCATCCGTGGAATCCGTGGTTAATACATAAACCACAGATGACACAGATGACACGGATGAGCCAGAGGGATAAAATTTACGCATTTAACACTAGAGGTGGAGGTAAAATTCAGGTCACTCCAAATTGGCGAAGGTATTGAAATGCAGAAAACGGTTATAAATTGGCGTACCCATGGATTCCCTCCGACTTAGTTTTGGATTGTTCAGCCGTGACTATACCGCGGAATCCATGGTTTTCCACCTTGTCACAAGGTGGAAACTTGGGTTATATACCCAATCGGAGGCATCGAGCCTTTCGTTTGCGGGTGAAAAGTGTTTCCAATCGGTGGAGAAAAAAACACCGACCTTCGCGGCCGCGAAAGTCGGTGGTGATGTACCATCACGTCGGAACCCCGCCGACGCCTAAGCCTTTTTGTGTTTAAGCCAATAGCGGATGAAGACGATCAACGCAACCGGGGGGAGCACAATCGGCAGGACGACAATGCCCAACCAGATCGCCAGCTCCGCCAGGGCACGCAAGATCGACGCCAGGGTGGCACTTGCATCCGCGGCGACACGGCCCGCGTCCCAGGGTTCAGGAAGAGGCGTTGGCGTGGGGGTCGGTTCGGGCGGCGGAGCAGGCAGCTTCGGCGAGAGTTGCACGCTGATCGTCGAATACGACGCCCGATCGAATAGGTAATTCATCCGCCCCTGGACGGTCTCAATTTCGGCCTCGACGGCCTTGAGTTCCTCATTGACCCGCAGCGCCTCTTCGACAGTCTGCGCCTGCTCCAGAAAAGTGCGGATGCGATCCCGCGTCGTTTCGAGATTGCGCAGGCGGGACTGCAAATCCACGTACTCGTCGGTGACATCCTGCCCACCGGCGCGCTCATCGTCCACCGTGAGCGCGAGAGCGCGCAGTCGCCGCATCGCGGCCTCAAACTGATCCACCGGCACGCCAAGTGTCATACTGGCATACTTGTAATTGACATCCAACCAGGCCTGATACCACACCCGCGAGCTGATGATGTACCCGCCGACGTCACCGACCACCTGGGTCAAACGGTCGATGGCGATGTCGGTGTCTTCCACCGTCAACTGCAAATCGGCATTTTTGACGATCAAACGGTCAGGACGAGAGGTTGCCGCCATAGGCAACACATCCGCCGCCGCGACATCCGGCAACGGCGTCGGCCTTGGCGCCGGCGTGGCAGCGATTTCAACGGGCTTCGCCGCCTCAACTGCCTTCTCGACCTCAACCGTCTCAACCAGCACTTGGGGAGTGGGAGTGGCACAAGCAGAAAACAACACCATCGAGAACACGATCATCAAGAACAAGATATTGCGTTTCATAATTTTCCTCCTGCTGAATGGGACTGTTTCGAGGATGACCCTCACTTATTCAGTTCCATGCCACTCAGGAGGAAAAAGTTCACTCCGAGCGTTCAAGCCGTCGAGGTTAGGGGACCGTCACCTCCACCGCCAGGGCATCGCTCATCTGTACGCCCTCCGCCTTCACCCGCAAGGTGAACACGCCGCGCTCCTCGGGACGGACGACGATCGGCGCACTCGCCACAGCGTCCGGCGGTACGACCCGCGTATCCGCCGCCGACAGCACGGTGTACCCAGCGCCCGGCTCTGCCGACACGGTCACGTTTTGCGCTTCCGGCAGATAGTTGTAAATCGTCGCCGTGATCGTCAGCGGTTTACCTACCTGGATGACATCCGGTACGGCTAATTCGACGAAGAAATCGCGGAAAACCACCAGATCGTAGGTGGCTGCACCCAGGTCGCCGGCGCGCGTAGAGGCCAGCGCCGTCAACCGCCACGTCGTGATGGTGTCCGCCAGCGGCAGATCGAACGTCAGCGTGCCATCGGCGTCGGTCAAAGCCTCAGGCGCCCAATAGAGCGTCTCCGGAAAGATGTGCCGCAGGGGATAGGGTTCCGCCAGAACCGGCAAGGGGGTGACCTGCGCTCCTGTCGTCGGCATGGGAGAAGGCGTGGGGGACGTCTCGACCGGCATAGCACCCTCGACCGTCTTCTCAGTCGTCTTCTCAACCTCGACCGTTTCCACTATGACTTCAGGTGTAGGCATGGTACAGCCTATCATCCATGCCAACGGCCCGGCATAGACCAGGGGATTGCCCAACGCGCGCGTCAGATCTGAGGTGAGCGCAGGCACCGCAGGCAGCATCAATACCAGAAAAATCAGCAAGATTGCCAGCGCTGTCGTCACCCACCCCACCGCACGCCGCCCGGCGACAACCCATCCCTGTCCCAACAGCGCCAAGGCGCCGCTCAACCACAAGAAAGTGGCCACCAGGAGAACAAGCCACCCGCCGGTAGGACCGTGACCCTGCGCCGCCAACAGCACCAGCAGGCCGCCGAGTAGCAGATAGACCAGCAGTAAGCCGGCGATGACCTGCATGCGGACATCGCCTCCCCGCCAGCCGTGAATCAGCGCAACGCCCACCAGCACGAGGATGAGACTCACCAGCCCGACGGTCACCGCCGTCGCCACCCCAGACAGGAACGACGCCAACACAGCACCCGCCACTGCCAGCGGCGCGAGGAAGACCGCGCCCAACAACCCCCACCCCAGACGGCGCAGGGCGCGTCGCAAAACGCCCGCCGGCGCCAGCCCGCGCACAACGATGACGCTCACCGCCAGCGGCAGCAGCGCCAACACCCATGTTAATTGCCCGGCGAGCGCCCGCCTGCCGCGCGTGGCTCCATCCACCGACGTTGCCGTGGACGTAGCGCTCAGCGAGAAATCAACGGCCGGTGCGCCTGCCCATGCCGCCTGCGCCGCCACGTCCTGCGCCGCACGGACGTCGGCAGTAGCTTCCAACAAGGCCGGCGCGTCCAGCCTGGCCGCATCGCGTCGCTCCCACATCGTCGGGTCCAACAAGAAATAGGCGCGGGCGAAACCCGGCGGGAGCGTGTCCAACGCATAAACCGACGTGTCGACGACCGCAATCCCCAACGCCGCCTCGACCGGCTCTGTGTGCCCGTTCGTCTGGCGGCTCGTTTGCAGGTGCACATGCGCCGTTTCCCCCGGATAGTATGTCTCGCGATCGGCGTCGACATCGACGGCCAGCCGGCCCGGCGCATCCACGACGACGAGACGGCTATCCGTCACCAGACTGCCGTCCGGGGCGACGGTGTACGCCCGCAGTTCGAGTGCGCCGACGAGGGAGTTATCCAGGTCTAACGCAAAAGTCGCCCGCCCGGCGACGACCGGCGCGGAAAGCGCCGCCGCCATCTGCCGGGCGTGGATCACATCGAGGTAGACGGTTGGCGCGTCGCCGGTGAGCCATGCTTCGAGCCGCAGGGTGTCGCCCACGGTGTAAGCAGCACGCTCGGCGTGCAGGAGCAACGTCCCCGGCCCATGGTCGGTCTGCAAGAGGATAACGTCATGCCCTTCCGCGCCCACTGCATCGCGCGCCACAATATCCACAGTAGCCGTTTCTGCTGTTGGCGTATAACGCAACGCAGCCAGGCCGTAGGCCGTGACCGCGCTATACGGGCGTCCCTGGATGGTGACGGTCAATGTGGTCTCCGCCGGGCTACCGTCAGGATAGGCGGTCAGCACAAAGATGGTGTTTTCGACACCGGGTTTGAGGGCGCCGCTCTCCGGCACGGCCTTGATGAGGATGGACTGCGGCGCAACCGGCAGTGGATGCCGCACTCCCACGACCTGCCCGGCCGTATCTACCACTTCAACGCTTACCTCGAATAAGGCCATCGCCTCACCGGTGGAAGCGGCAGGCAAGGCGAAACCGAAGTCGAAATGACCACGGGCATCGGTCTCACCGCTCACTTCTATGTCGGGCTGCCCACGCACCTTCACTCGCGCGCCGGCGACAGGCTTGCCGAAGAAATAAGCGGCATCCACCGTCCCTTGAACCCAATCGCCCGGCGTGTAGAAGGTCTGCGCCGTCGCCACGGTCACACGAAACGCCGGGAGAGCGTAAGTATCCACGGTGATGGCGCGTTCGGAGACGGTGTCGCCCAGAGAAGCGCGCAGGGTGTAGGTTCCCGGCGAAGCCGTCATGGGCAAATCGACATCCCACGCTGCCACGCCGAACGCGGAGAGCGTCGCCACAGTGTACGCCATCTGCCGGCCCTGCGCATCGGCCAATGTCAAGGCGACCTCCTGACCCGTCACCGGCTTGAAATCCACCGCATCCAACACCAGCGCGCGAGCGTGGAGTCTTTGACCGGGGCGGTAGGCGGCTTTGTCGCCCGCAAGGTAAATCTTGTACGCCCGTTCGATGGTGATCGGGCGCACGATGCGATCTTCCCCGCCGGCGGAGCGCGTCTCCACGACGAGATCCGCCGCCCCCGACAGATCATCCGGCACGGTGAAGGCTACCTCCGCACTGCCGCTCGCGTCGGTGACGCCCTCATAGACGAGGCGGGAGGCCAGACGCACAGCGACCTCCGCTCCGGCGACAGGCACAGCGCCCAACGTCGCTTCTGCCGAACGCACAATCACGCGCAATGCAGCCTCCGTCCCCGGCGCAAAGCGATTTTGACCCAGCACCAGCGTCTCCTGGGGCGGCGGCGGCGCGGGAAGCCTGAAAACATAATAGGTGCGGAACGAAAAGAGCACCAGAAGCAGGGCCATCGCGGCCTGCGCCATGAGGCCCCGCTTCTGCCAGAGCGCCCACCACCAGTGTGGACGCTCCAGGCGGTCGCGCAGTACACTGCGGATGCGACTGTCGGCGTCATAGGAGAGGCGGACGGGCGACATCGCAGCGTCGAAGGTCGCGTCCAGGTCGCGGGATAGGGCCCGCAGTTCCTCCAGGGCCGCGGCACACGCCGGGCAGTGCGCCAGATGCGCTTCCACCCGCGCGCGGTCCGCCGTGTCTAGCTCGCCGTCAAGATAGGCGACTAACTCGTGGTCGACATGATCCTCATTCACTGCCAAACCTCATCACTATCCAACCGACAACAACTGTTGCAACTTGCGATGGGCATTGTACAACCGCGACTTCACCGTGCCCTCCCGAATGCCCAGCACTGCGGCGATCTCGTTGTAGGCCAGGCCCTGTTGATAACGCAGCATCACAACGGCGCGCTGCTCCTCCGGCAACTGGTCCACAGCATGCCACAGCGTACTCGCCCGTTCACCGTCCAGGTAAACCGTCTCCGGGCGCTCGGACGAGGGTGACGGCAGACGCTCAAGCTGTTCTTCCACATCATCCCATTCTGCAGAAGGCAATGACTGGCGACGCATCCGCATTCGCGTGCGGTTGAGCGTCACCCGGTAGAGCCAGGTCTCAAAGCGCGCCGGACCGTTGACGTCGTAATCGAGGAGCGCCTTGAGCACATCGAGAAAAGTCTCCTGCACCGCATCTTCCGCTTCCTCGCGGTTGCGGGTGACGAAAAAGGCCACGCGGTAGACGTAATCCTTGTAACGGTCGTAAAGCGCTTCGAAGGTGCGCGGCTGCCCCCGCTGGAAGCGGGTGATCAGTTCCGCCGTGGAGACACCGCCGACTTCTGCCGCGCGACGGTCGCCCGTGATGGCGAAGACCCAGCGCGCCACAGCGCGCACGATGGCCGCCCCGATCGCCTGGCCTGCGCACGGTCGAGACATCCCTACGGCCAAAACAGACACGCGGTCACTCCTCTGAAAATAGCCTCAGAGCACACAGAGAAAAACACAAATTCTTTGCGTCCTTCGTGGTAAAAAGTTTTCATTCCGCCGCCGGTGAACGCCAGTTCATGTGGAATTCCTCTATTATAGCGTTACATGCAGTTTCAGGCGCAGAAGTTCGCCGTCCCCTCTTGAAGGGCAAACGTTACTCGATGACTACCTCGTCAAGGTTCTCCCCAGGCTGCGGGTAACGCATGGCGAAGTCTTCCAGGGTCTTCACGAGCACTTCACTGATGACGAGGTCGCGATACCATTTGCGGTTGGAGGGAACGATGTACCACGGCGCCCAGGCGGAGCTGGTCTCGCTGAGCACCGTTTCGTAGGCGCCCATGTAGTCGTCCCACAACGCCCGCTCGCCAAGATCGCCCACGTTGAACTTCCAGCGCTTCTCCGGTTCATCCAGGCGCGCCTGCAAACGCGCTTTCTGCTCGTCTTTGCTGATGTGGAGAAAAAACTTGAGAATCGTCGTGCCCTCTTCGGTCAACATCCGCTCGAAGTCGTTGATGTGCGCATAGCGACGTCGCCACACCTCCGGGGGGACAAGGTTGTGGACGCGCACCACCAGCACGTCCTCGTAATGACTGCGGTTGAAGATCACCATCTCGCCCCGGCCCGGCGTGTGCTTATGGATACGCCACAGGTAATCGTGCGTCAACTCTTCCGGCGTGGGCGTCTTGAAGCTCGCTACTTTCACCCCCTGCGGGTTGACGCCGTCGAAGACATGGCGGATCACCCCATCCTTGCCGCCGGTGTCCATCGCTTGCAGCACGATGAGTACCTTGTGTTTACCCTCAGCGAAGAGTAACTCTTGCAGTATCTCCAGACGTCGGTTGAGTTTCTCCACCGCCTTCTCCCCGGCCGATTTATCGCCCTCAAAAGCAGATTTGTCAGCGGGGTCATACTGTCTCAAATCAACGTGCGCTCCCGGTTTTACACGGTAGATATCCATAGCAAACCTCCCTTAGAAAATAGTCTGATAGTCGTTACCCTATTGGAGGAACTTTTTATGCCGCATAGTGCCAGTCTATTCCGAATGGGCCATTTAACAAATGAGGATATAAAAAATGGCCGACTTGATGCCCAAGCCGGCCATTTCTCGATAGTCAGTCGGGGCGGACGGATTTGAACCGTCGGCCTCTACAACCCCATTGTAGCGCCCTAGCCAAGCTGGGCTACGCCCCGTTCACGTGCCAGATCATACCATAAGCGGAAGGATTGTCAAACCTGCACCCCGTCGATTCCGCATAGCGATCCCCGGCGCGCCGTCACTATCGAGTCCATGCTGAAGCGCCCCCGCCGACGGCAGGAAGCCGGCGTCGTGTGCGCCTCGTCTATCTACCAGCCGGCCTCGTGCAGCAGACGTTGCAGTGTCGCCAAGGCCAGCGGCGCTTCCACTGCCATATCCCCCCACCCCGACTCGATAGAGATACGTCCATCGTATCCACTGGCTTTGAGGGCGCGGAAGAAATCGGTAAAGTCGCAGTCTTCCACGCCGGGGGCGCGCCGCGTCGCCGCGGTGGCGATGTGGACATGGCGCAGGAGTGGGCCATAGGTCACTATCGCGTCACCATCGTTGTCGTCTTGGAGCCAGTGGTAGGCATCGACCAACAAGCGCACGTTGGGATGATCCACGTCTTCCACGTAGCGTCCGGATTCCGCCACGCTGGTGAGGACGTTGCACTCGCGCTGGTTCAGCGGTTCGACGACCACCACAAGGCCGTACTGCTGCGCCAGGGGGCCGATCAGCTTGCCGAACTCGACGAGTTGCTGCCAGGCGACGTCGCGCTCGAAATCGTCGGGGATGCGCCGCGCGCCGCCGGAACCGAAGACAATCGTGTCGATCCCCACCTGCGCCGCGCGCGCGAAGGTCACCGCGGCATAGGCCGCCAGATCGTTGCGGTTGACGTCGGGGCCGGTGATTTTGAGATTGCCGGGGACGAAGTTATTCGCCGCTACGCACGGCAGGGACGCTGCTCGAATCCGCGCCAGTTCCGGCAGGAAGGCCGCTTCGTCTTCTACGGTGGTCTTCAAGTGATTCTGAACGTGGAGTTCCAGGAAGTCAAAGCCCGCCACAGCCAGCACGGGCGCAACACTGGGGTCGGCACAAACACCGATTTTCATAGTAAGGCTCCTTTGGGTCATGCGTCATTTGAAATTCGTTCAATCCGTCGACAGAACCGGCCGCAACAACACGATACGCCGCCTGCCGATTTGGAAGCGGTCTGCACGCCGGTAGGCGGCGTGTGCGGGCGTCTGTCCCTTATCGGAGGCGATGGCGACGACGGCGCCGGGCGCTAATACCGGGCGCAGCGCCTCCAGCATCTGCCCCAGTGGATCGAACGCAGGCTCTCCCTGCCACGCCGAGAGGCGGTTGTACGGCACGTCCGTGAGGACGATGTCCACCGAACCCTCGTCCAACACGCCGGAGATGTCTGTCTCATCCAGCGCATCGGCCTGAAAAAGGGTGACCGCGACACAATGGTGTTCAGTCAGCGCCACCAGTCGCTCGCGCAGGCGTCCGGCACTTGCCAGCGCCTCCGCGTGCGAGGTCTTGCCATAAGCGGTCCACAGCGCCTCGAGTCCGGCAATCCGCCGCTCCAGGCCGGGCAGTGTCAGCAGTTCAAGGTTACGCTGCGCCAGCGCCAGCGCGTCCGCGTCGATGTCCGAGGCCGCGATGGACGCGATGCGTTCACCGTGGAGATAGGCCAGCGTCGCCAGGTGATAGGCGCCGCCGCAACACGGATCGTAGAGCACGCAGGGAGCGGTCAGTCCCTCCGCCTCGCGCAGGGCCAGGCAACGTTGGAATATCTCACTCGCCAGGCGCACCGGGAATGCAGGATGGCCGGGCAGGCTATAAAACACCCGCCCGGCGGCATAATCGGCATCGCTATGACGGGCAGTGGCAAATAGATAGGGCATCGATTTTTAGCATCGGCTCAGCGCGGCGGAAATCGCCACTATAAACGGACATTAGCGTAAGTTCTGAGAAAAAGAGCCGCCGCCCCCCCCGCTCTAGCGGAACGTCAGTCCAACCTCAGCCGCCACCGCGCGAAGGTACCCGGCGGACAGGCGATAATCCTCTTCAGCTTGCAGATGTTCGATCATCAGCGGCGTGTCCGGGTCGAGTTTGTTCAGCTCGCGCAGCAGCGTGCGATAGTCCAGGCATCCCAGGCCAGGACGGACTTCGTCGAGATGGGTAGTCAGCCGGGTGGAGAGGCGTGTGTCCTTCGCGTGGCAGCTTTTGATGAACGGGCCGAGTTTGGTAAACCACTCGTGGATGAGGGCGCCGTTATCGAAGTAACGCTGCGGGCTGTTGATGACGTTGACCATATCGATGTGAACGCCAAAATGCAGATGGTCAATTGCCGCGATCAGACGCAGGTAGCTGTCGGCGCTGTCGGGATACATCCACGGCATCGGTTCAAGCACGTAAAACGTGCGGCGCGGCTTTACCGCGTCGAGAATTTCACGCACCCTATCCACGATCAAGTCGAAGGTCTCTGCGGTGAGATTGGCCGGATGCGGGCCATCCCACGGTTCACCGCGCGATCCGGAGATGTTCACGCAGCAGCGCGCCCCGATTTCGTCGGCCAGCGCCAACTGCGTCTTGCAGTTCTCCAACGCCGCCGCGCGGGTAGCTTCGTCCGCGCTCAACGGATTGCTCCACGCTCCCACCTCGGCGATGACAATGTCCGCTTTCTCCGCCGCCTTGACGTAGGCGCGGATCGTCGCCGCGTCCGCATCCGCCGCAACGGGGGCATACGCCGCGCCGTAATGCTCATCCTTCAACGCCGCGATCCAATGATCGGGCGTCATGTCAGCGACAAAAACAGGTGCACCCAGTCGCATGACGACCTCCTGATAGTCATCAGTTCAATCGAGTTCGAGCCAATAGGGTCCGACGACCCGTCAAATGGCTACAAAACCTGCCGCCAATGCCGGGCGACGTTGTGGCAGGCCGCTTCAAGGAAAGCCAGGTCCGCTTCCGTATGGGCGGTGGAGGCTACGCCGTGTCCGTGCATCGTATAGACGTCCTCCAACAGCAGCGCCAGGGGCAACACCTCCCCGCTCAATACCACGTCACATACCGCCGGATCGAAAACATCATCCGGCGCGTCGAGAGGATGTTCCTCTTGATAGGGGAAGTTCACCATGAAGATCGAACTGCCGGGCAGGGCGTCGTTCCCCCACCCCGTACAGCGCGTGTAGAATCCCTCCTGCATGAACGCCTCTTCGAGGATATGCCGGATCCGGTTCCCCAACACCGCCAGGCGCGGGTAGACCTCCGCTTCGTGTTCCACCAGATAGTGCAGCATTGTCTTGGCGGCCAGCATCGACGCCGGATGGGCGGAGTAGGTGCCGCCGGAGAACTTCACCCGACTGCCGCCGGCCCGCCCCGCCAGATTCATGATGTCGGCGCGCCCTGTGACCGCCGCCACCGGCATCCCCCCGCCGATGATCTTGCCGAAGGTCGCCAGATCGGGTTGGATGCCGTAGAGCGCACCGGTGTCACCGGCGCGGAAGCGGAAACCGGCGATCACCTCGTCGAAGATCAACACTGCACCATAGCGCGCGGTCAGTTCGCGGGCCGTGTGCAGGTATTCGCGCGTCGCCGGCATGTAGCCGCCCGACCCCATGAACGGCTCGACGATGAAACAGGCCAGACGGTCGCCAGATTGGCGGAAATAATTGCTCAACATCTCCGGATCGTTGAAGCGCGTCACGGCTACCTCTTCGCCCATGGCAGACGACAATCCCAGCGTCTCGACGTGCTGGAAGCCTTGTTCATGATGAAAGTTGACGCCTTTGAGCGCCCAGGGCTGCCCGCCATGCCAGCCGCCGCCCACTTTCAACACCCCGTCGCGTCCGGTGAAAGCGCGCGCCAGGAGGATGGCGTACATCGTCGCCAGGGTGCCACTCGTGGTGAAGCGCACCCGTTCCGCCCCGGTGCGCTCGCAGAGGATTTCGGCGGTCTCCACTTGAAGCCGGTCGGTGAAGCCGGTTTGCAATCCCAGGTCGGTAGCAAAAGTCGACGCTAACACCGAGGTGATGACCGTGGGGTTGTGGCCGAGGATGTTAGCCAGGTGTCCCTGCCAGAAATCCAGGATGGCGTGACCGTCCTCGTCGGTCAGCCATGCGCCGTGGGCGGCGGTGATGCGTGGGGGAAAAGGTTGGAGCAAACGCAAGGCATGACTGCCGCCGTCGACCATCACATCCAGCGCCCGTGCATTCAGCGCGGCCGATTGAGGGGCGCGTGCGGTGTAAGCCGTTTTCAGTTGGCCCAGAAGTGACGTGTAATCGCGCGTTTTCATAGCAGGGTCAACTCGATCACCGGCACGACTGCATCCGGCTGCTTAACAGGGAGTTCCAGCATGAGAACGTCATTGCCCATCTGCAACTGGCTCGCCGACCACTCGGTGGGCTTCAAGGCGACTTCACTGCCATCGTGAAGGAAGCGGGCATAGCTCACCTTACCCGCCAGGCCGGGGACGGCCAGGTGTTTGAACGGCCAGACGTAGACGTGGATGTAGAGCTTGTTGCCGTTCTGCGTCAGACGGCAATCCTGGGGCGCGGTATATTCGCTCTGCGTGCAGCCGTAGATCGCCTCACTGTGCGACGCCATCCAATCGCGGTAGACCGCCAGCGCCTTCAAAGCGCGCGGGTCGAACGTCCCCAGCGAGGTCGGCCCGACATTCATCAGTAGATTGCCGCCGCAGGCGACGGTGTTGATCAGCAGACGAATCAGTTGCCCTTCATCCTTCCAGCTCAGTTCGTCCCGGTGATACCCCCAGCTCCCGCTGAAGGTGTGACAAGCCTCCCACACCACCGGTTCACCGTCCACCTTGACCCATTCCAGCGGCTGTACCTGCTCCGGCGTGTAGATGTCCGCCGCCACGGGCAAATCCATGCGGTTGTTGAGGATGATGGTAGGCTTCAGTTCGCGGATCAGCGTGTAGAGCTTCTCGCTCTCCCAATCGTCGCGCCCCTTGCCCGGCAGACCGTGGTAGTCACTCTGCGGATAGGAGAAGTCGCACCACAGGATGTCGGGATCGAACTGCGTGATCAACTCGCGCACTTGATGACGCATATACTCGGCGTAGCGCTTCATGTCACGTCCTTCGTTCAACTGAGCGACATCGGGATGGTTGCGCAGGGGATGGAAAATGTCGATCAGAAAATCCGGGTGATGCCAGTCGAGGAGCGAGTAGTAGAAGCCCACGCGCAGTCCCTCGGCGCGGAACGCCTCCACGAACGGCTTGATCAGGTCTTTGCCATAAGGGGTGTTGGTGACTTTGTAATCGGTGTAGGCCGAGTCCCACAGGCAGAAGCCCTCGTGGTGCTTGGCGGTGAGGACGACGTACTTCATCCCCGCCTCGCGGGCGGCTCGTGCCCACGCACGAGGATCGTACTGCGTCGGGTTAAAGCGCTCGAAGTAGCGGCGGTAGTCCTCTGGAGCGATCTGCTCCTGGGACTGCACCCACTCGTGGCGCGAGGGGAGCGCGTACAGCCCCCAGTGGATGAACATTCCGAAACGGTCGTGGACGAACCACGTGGTATCGCCTTGGGTCGGTTTGGGCTTCAGCATGGATATCTCATCTCCTTAATTTTGTAGTGAAGTGCAGTTTTCCCGCTTCCATGGGCGAATTGGCAATTCACCCTACGGTTTCTCCGGCATGAGAAAAGGGTCACTCACACAAACAGCGGCGTCATCTCCTGCGCGACGACCAGTGCCGCCATCGCGGCGTCGGTGGGACGTTGGGTGAAGCGAGCGGCAGCATCCAGTAGTTTCGGGAGTACGTGGATGTCGCCCGTGGTGTTCAGGAAGACTTCAGGACGGCCGAGTACCCAGTGCACGGCCTTGTCGATGGCCTCCTGATCTTCCAGCGGCTCATACCAGGTCGCCCGCGTGTGCGGACGGTCCCCCCAGGGGCGTCGGCACAACGATTTGATGGTCTGCACGGCCACGTTGCGTTCGCGGCACACGGCCGTCAACGCTTCGAAGTCCGCCGCGTATTGAGGGTTCTGGATCAACGGGTAGTTGTAGGGCAGCAGAACTGTGTCAAAGTCAAAGCGTTCCAGGCTGCGCCGATGCATGGCAGGAGCGGTGAGACCATGGCCGGTCACGCCAATGAAGCGCACCAGCCCCTGAGCGCGCGCCTCGATGCAGGCTTCCAGAGCGCCGCCCGGCCCCATCGCTACTTCCCACTCCGCCGGGTCCACCAGCGCGTGAAGCTGCAAGAGATCGACCGAAGCGACACGTAGCCGGTCCAACGAGCGCCGCAGTTCGTCCCACGCCCCCTGGTAGGTACGTTGGCCGGTTTTCGTCGCCAGGAAGAAGTCCTGGCGATGGGCCGCCATCCAGGGGCCGATGCGCAGTTCCGCGTCGCCATAGGACGCCGCCGTGTCAATGTGATTGACGCCATATTCCAACAAGATATCCAGGGTCCAATCTGCCTCCGCCTGGGTAACATCGCCCAACGCGGCTGCCCCGAACAAGGTGCGGGTGCTTTCATGTCCGGTCCGACCAAAAGTTGCTTTTGGGATCATCATTCACCTCCTGAAAATAGTCTCAGTAGATCACAAATGGCCTCGCGGGGATCGGCCTATCCCCGTTCCGGTCTGGATCTGACGATCCAGACCAAGTAAAATGAGATCTGCTGAATCTGGTAGTCATGAGTCCAATAGTCCTGGCGAATTGGCCCTATAGCTAAGAGCGGCTGAAGCCGCTACATTGGCCCTATAGCTAAGAGCGGCTGAAGCCGCTACTACGAGCCGCTACTACGAGCCGCCACTACGAGCCACCACTACGAGCCGCTACATTGGCCCTATAGCTAAGAGCGGCTGAAGCCGCTACTACGAGCCGCTACTACGAGCCGCCACTACGAGCCACCACTACGAGCCGCTACATTGGCCCTATAGCTAAGAGCGGCTGAAGCCGCTACTACGAGCCGCTACTACGAGCCGCCACTACGAGCCACCACTACGAGCCGCTACATTGGCCCTATAGCTAAGAGCGGCTGAAGCCGCTACTACGAGCCGCTATTACGAGCCACCGCTACTACAAGCCGCTACGACGTCATTCTGCTATCCCTGACATTCGGCCAGCACCTCGCGGAGGGCCGCCCTTGCCAGGATGGACGGTCCGGGTTGGTGCGTCTCATCGGGCCAACGGACGAGGCGAATTTGGCCCTGGGCGATCTCGATGCCCGTGATGTCGCCGGTGGAAAAACAGCAACAGCCAGTGTTGAAGTAGCACGGCTTCGTCAGAGGAGGCGTGGATTCCAGTCGAGGAAGCGGTTGGTCTGGCGCAGCGGCCCATTCGCGCTGCGCGCGCCACAGGCTTACGGCTTCCAGGGCCGCATCACTCTGAGGGACGGCGCTTTCCAGGCGCTCGATGGCGGCGGTGAGGCAAGCCTCCTGGGTTTGGAACTTGAACACAGGAGCATGGGTGTGCCCGGCAATCAAGACGAGTCTGGACTGTTGCACGGCCCAGGCATCCATGGCCTGATTGTACTTGTGGCGCAAATCCCCACTCGTCGCCGGGGTGTTCAAGGAGATGCCGGTGAGGCGTTGAAACGTCCGCCAGAAATAGCGGACAAAGAAGCGTGCGCCCCCGGACCAGCGGCCGCTCACGGCGTCTCCTTGATGGCCGTGGAGCAAAAACAGGGTCCCCAGTTCTGCTGTTCCCTCCGTTACGATGAGGCGCAGGCTCTCGTCGATGCACAACGGCGGATCGCCATACACGGGCTGCAGATGGCGGCGCACGCTATCCGCATACTGCCATTCATCGTCGTGGTTGCCCCAGAGGCGCACATAACGTCCGCCACGATGGAACTGTGCTTCCAGGTCCAGGGTGCGCGGATAGGCTCGCAGGACGGCGGCGGGCCGTTCTTCCCACAACTCCTCCACATCACCGAGAACGACGAGGGTATATCCCCGGTGAAAATAGTACGCCAGCGCAGCATTGTAGACGCGCTCGCAGCGTTGAAAATCATCCGCGCCGTTGCGTATGCCGCGGTGTTGATCGGAAAAGATGATGTAGCGGTCGGCGGCGAGATCCAGTACACGCGCCTCGCCGGACGCTGTGGCGCGGGCCCAGGCGGCATCCAGCGCCGCACCGACCTGGGTGATGTGGCTCTGCGCGGAGGCGGTGAGATTATCGCCTTGTGCTGTCATCAGAGCTCGTTTCTTTCAGTCGAGGTGATGAACCCGCCTGACCTCGGCGACGACGTCTTCTACCTGGCGTCGTACCCGCTGTCGGGTGAGGTCGTCCAGTTCAGGCCCGGCGTGATCCCGTAGCCATTGCCCCCCGTAGCGGGCGCGATAATGCGGCGGCAGTTCGTCGGGGAACGTCTGCCCCGCCATCACGCCGAACGCCAGTGTCCACGAACGCGGCACGACATCGATGTTGTAGCCGCCGCCGCCCAGGGCCAGCCAGCGCGGGGCAAGAGCAGCGAAGGCTTCAAAGAGCGCCGTATGGCCGGCCGTCGTGAGGGCCAAATGCGCCAGGGGATCCTGGTAATGCGTGTCCACGCCGAATTGGGATACCACCACGTCCGCCCCAAAACGTTCCAGCAGCGGCGGCACAACTTCGTGAAATGCCCACAGATAAGCCGTGTCATCCGTATAAGGCGGCAGTGGCACGTTGACGGCGTATCCTTCACCATCGCCGGTGCCGATATCATGGACAAACCCGGTGCCCGGGAACAGCGTCCGCCCGTCCTGGTGCAGTGAAATCGTCAACACGCGGTCGGTATGGTAGAACGCCGCCTCCACCCCATCGCCGTGATGTACATCCACGTCCACGTAAGCGACGCGCAACCCCTGATCCACCATCCACTGGATGGCAACCGCGGGATCGTTGAACACGCAGAAGCCGGAGGCCATAGACGCCATGGCGTGGTGCAAGCCGCCGCCGTAGCTGAAGGCCACATCACATTTCCCCTCGATCAAAAGCCTCGCCCCGGTGAGGGAACTGCCGGCCTTCAAGCTCTCTGTCTCGTACATGGCGTCGAAGATGGGATTGTCGCCGGAGCCGAAGCCGTAGCGCTGCGCAGAGATGTACTCGCGGGTGTCCGTCCACGTCCCGCCGCCACTCAACACGCGCACAGCCTCGATATAGTCAGGGGTATGCACCAGAGCCAGTTCCTCAGCAGTCGCCGGCGGCGGTGCGATCACCTGTACGTTGGGCGCGTCGAAGGCGCCGTACTCTTGCAGTAGCTCGAAAGTGCGCTGGAGTCGCTCCGGCTTAAGGGGATGCTGCACGCCGTGTCCATGGGCCCACAGGGCAGGAGTGGAAAGGAAAACGGCTCGTCGCGGTGTTTTTTGTGCTCCAGAACTCAAGGCGCTTCTCCTGTATCCATAAGCTCGTTTTGTAGGGCGAAGACTGAGGGACTCAGGTACCCCGGAGAGGACTTGAACCTCTAACCTTGTGCTTAGAAGGCACTTGCTCTGTCCACTTGAGCTACCGGGGCCAATAGCATGACCATCAGTACCCCTCACGCGCTGCGCCAGACAGGAGCAACGCCCTTACCAGCGCGCTCAAAATCCTGGGGGGTCTCGACCCACCGAACAAAGGCGCTACATTTTTGCCGTCGTTGGCGCAAGCCCGGCTAATCGATCACCGGACGCAAGCCTTTCCATACCGTAGTGCCGGCCAGCACCCGTAGGATGCGCTCAGGGGGATAGCCCACCAGCGGCGCGAGGGCACGCGGCGACAGAGGACGGTTGCCGTTGCTCAGAAAGGCCCGAAAAATGGCCTCCAGCAGGGTTGGCGCATGCAGGATGTAGTCGGGTTCCTTGCTACAGCGCGTGGTGATCAGATACTGTAACCCCTCCACCTGTTGCACCTCGCCGGTATCCCAATCGATCAGGTCGATCTTCTCCCCAAGGCGTTGTCCAGAGTAAGCCTCGCGCAGTTCCGGCGATAGGTGCTGTAACAGTTGGACATTAAAATCAAGTCCCTGTTCTTCCCACCAACGGTAGTCAATGTGGAAGGGCGTATCCACAGTCGGCTTGATAAAGCGCGCTAAAGCAGGCACCGGCGGCAATGTGGACATTAGCTCTCTCCTCGGTAGGCCCAATAATTGTCTCCCAGCGCCATATACCGTGGCGATGTTGCCAACACGGCAAGCATCGGCGCCGGAGGCACACGTCGTAATAAGTTCAAGACACTGTACAGCGTCATCGCATGGACGGCGCGCTGTAAGCTCAGACCGGCCAGGCCGTTGAAGATCTGCTCCAACAGGGACTCCAGCGACGCCCGTTGTAATTGTTGCGCCAGGCTATCCACGGCGTTGGGGTTTGTCACCGCGACGGTCGCCAATTCGTCGAATTCGCATGCCACCGGGACACGTGTCACTTCGAGTTGAAGCTGTCCGCCGTCAACAGTCGCCGTCCGCAGCCATTCGCGCCGTTTGGAGCGCATGGGACGCACACTCACCTGGATGGTGCCGGCTTCTTCACCGTGCTCAAGGTCTATATAGGCACCGACGCCGACGCTGTTCTTTTGGTACCACTCCGTCAGTCCGTGGACATAGCGTCCACTGCGCACCACCCAGCCGGGGAAAGTCTCGCCGGTCCGCGCATCCATGAAAGTGAAGCAGATGCGGTCAGTTATGCGCGCGGTGGGGAATAACTGCGCCACGCGCGGCGACAGCGGCAGCGTTCCACTGCGCCAATGCGGATAGGTGAGGGCCACCGTTACATGATTTTCGACGGGCGGTACGGCTTCTCCCGTGTCTGCCCACTCATCGTCAATCTGACGCTCCAACGCCAGCATGGTGTCATCCAAGAGCGACCGGCTGTAGGGAATAGGCATATAGCGCAGCGGTAACGGCACTTCCAGGACGCCCGGCGGCTCCATCTGACGTAGATGCCACAGCGCATACCCCGCCGGTCCCACCTCATCGAAGCGCCGATCATGCAAGAGGGCATATTCCAGGGAGAAAAGCTGTAAGGGGCGCGAGATTTCGCCCGGCATCTCCATTTCATCGAGCAATTTCGCCGTGGGTAACGGTCCACCCCCGGCCATGTCCAGCAGCGCCTCGGCTATGTTCAACTGTCCAGGGGGAACATCCAGCATCAGATCGCGGAGGAACCATTGTTCACCCACACCGATGAATTGAAGGTTTTTCTCCAGCGCCGAACGCAGCGCCCCTTTGATTTTGTTTCCATACTGATTGTAGATTTCCTGGAGGTCTACATTTTGGGCCGGGATATAAGTCGCGGTGTTCAAAGGATGGTCCTGGGTCAACGTGGCAGCAAACTCGCGCACCGAACCGTTCGTCATTTTTACGGTGATGACAGAAAACGCTTTGTATTCGGGATTGTGCCCCTCCCGCACGGCTATGACCTCTCCTAAGAGGTTATCGAGATGCGGGAAGATGATTTTTTCGCCCACGGTATAGCTTTCGCCGGGGCGATAAATGCGTCCCTGCGACAAAGTATTCTCCATTAACGCTACCATGTGCTGATGGCGCGCGCGCATCAGCTCCTGTGCTAACTGGTCAAGCATGGGAGGCTGTTCCGTCTCGACCAGAAAATTGACTAAATGCTCCAGATCGCTCGGCAAGACGGAAAATTGCTCCCAGTATTGGTCACTCTGCACGGTACTGCTCATACATCTCTCACTTCAATGCTGTGTTCTTACTCTAAAACGTTTAGATTATACCAGGAATATAAGAGATTGACAAATACATTATTTTAACGCAAACTATGAATAGTAGCATGAAGGAGGTGTAAAACTTGGTGCAAGAAAAGAAGTCTACCGGCCTGGTAACCGTCTATGTCGCCCAAGGGATGCTGCGCGCGATGGTGATACGCGGCGCGCTGGAAACTGCCGGTATTCCCGTCATGTTGAGCTATGAATCGGTCGGCCCGGTGATCGGGCTGACCATCAACGGCATCGGCAAAGTCGAAGTGCGGGTGCCGCTGGAATGGGAAGCCGAAGCGCGCGACCTGCTGGACACACAGCCACGTAGCGGCGAGATTTATTCTGTGCCGCCAGACGCGACCCCACCCCACGAGTGAATCCATGCAGCGCCGCATGGGCAGAAGACAAACATCCGGGTATTCACATGACTGACGCCGTCACCATCGTGGGCGGGGGGCTGGCAGGAAGCGAGGCCGCCTGGCAATTGGCCCACCGCGACATCCCCGTGCGTCTCTACGAGATGCGTCCCCGTCTGATGACGCCGGCCCACACCGGCGACTCACTGGCCGAGCTGGTCTGTTCCAACTCGCTCGGCTCCAACCTGACCCATCGGGCGTCGGGACTGCTCAAAGCCGAATTGCGCCGCCTGGGATCGCTGCTCATTGCCGTGGCCGACAGGCAGCGTGTCCCGGCCGGCAGCGCGCTCGCCGTGGACCGTGAAGGCTTCGCCGCGGAAGTGACACACAGCATCGCCACCCACCCCCACATCACCCTCATCCGTGAGGAAGTCGCTGACATTCCGGCGGGGCCGACGATCATCGCCAGCGGCCCGCTCACCCCGGAGCGGCTCGCGCAGTCCATCCGTGCCTTCACGGGCAGTGCCGCACTCTCCTTCTACGATGCCATCGCGCCCATCGTGACGGTGGACTCTATCGATTTCACGATTGCCTTCCGCGCCTCACGCTACCACAACGGCGCATCCGCTGAAGGCGACTACATCAACTGCCCCCTCAACGAGGACGAATATCACCGCTTGGTCGCCGCTTTAGTCGACGCCGAATCCATTCCGTTGCGCGACTTCGAGCACAACGATCCGCAGTTCTTCGAAGCCTGCCTGCCCATCGAAGTGTTGGCCGCCCGCGGGGAGCAAGCGCTGGCCTATGGGCCACTGCGCCCGGTGGGATTGCGCGATCCGCATACCGGTCGTTTTCCCTTCGCGGTCGTGCAACTGCGGCAGGACAACGCGGCGGCGACGCTCTACAATCTGGTGGGCTTCCAAACCCATCTCAAGTATGGCGAACAAGATCGCGTCCTACGCCTGATCCCCGGCCTGGCAAACGCGCGCTTTGTCCGCTATGGATCGATGCACCGCAATACTTACCTCAACGCGCCGTCGCTGTTGCAGCCGACGCTCCAGAGTCGCTCGCGCGCCGATCTCTTCTTCGCCGGGCAAATTGCCGGGCTGGAAGGCTACGCGGCGAATATCGCCGGTGGCTGGCTGGCGGGGGTGAACATGGCGCGCCTGATGGCGGGCCGGCCACTGCTTGTCCCCCCACCTGAAACGATGATCGGCGCGCTGATGCACTACATCACACGCGCCGATCCTATGACATTCCAACCCATGAAGGCCAACTTCGGCCTGCTCCCGGCCCTCGATACGACCGTCCACGGCAAACGCGCGCGGGGCGTGGAATTTTCGACCCGCGCGTTGGCGCAGTTAGCCCGCTGGATGGCCGCGAACAACCTCTAGGATTTCGGACGTTCTCCTAGCGTCACCGGCAGCGTCTGTTCTTCATTGTTGCGTAGCACTGTAATTTGGATCGTATCGCCAGGGCGGGTGTGCGTCTCCAGGTAAGCGATCAAACTGCTCGGGCTGGTCATAGCATTGCCATCAATGGCTACAATCACATCCCCTCCCACAGCCACCTCACCATACGGCGTATTGACAGTGCGGGTGCCGCCGCGCAAGCCAGCCTTTTCCGCTGCCGAACCAGGCTCCACTTCCAGAATCAATATGCCACGCGTGGGAATTTCTACCCCCAGTTCCGCAAAGGATTTCGCTAACGACTCACTCAAGGCCACAGGGAAAAAGCGTACCCCCATCCACGAGTGGCGGTAAAACCCATTGGCGATCAGCTCAGGGACCACCCGTTTGACGACGCTAACCGGAATGGCAAAGCCGATACCGGCATTGGCCTGACTGGTGCTGACAATTTGCGCATTCACGCCGATTACCTGCCCCTGCAAATTCAGCAACGGCCCGCCAGAGTTGCCGGGGTTGATGGCAGCATCCGTTTGAATCGCTTCACCGATGTAACGTCCATCCGGGCTTTCGATAATGCGACCCAAGTTGCTGATGATGCCGAACGTTACCGTTTGATCCAGCCCGAAGGGGTTGCCAATCGCCACGACGAACTGGCCGACCCGAATCGCATCGGAGTCGCCGAGAGGGATAGGACGCAGCACACGCTCCTCCAGAGCCTGCGAGGGCAGGGCGATGACGGCCAGATCATAGGTTGAATCGGCGCCGATCACCTCGCCGTTGTAGGCCGTACCATCGGCAAAAATGACCTGGATGTTTTCGGCGCCCTCGATCACGTGGTAATTCGTGATAATGTGCCCCTGATCATCATAAACAAAGCCGGAGCCACTGCCCTCCTGAGGTACAATGTTGAAGTAGAAGTCATAACCCATAGAAGTCACAGAAATGTTGACGACAGAACCGCCGACCGCCGTGTACACCGCCTCGACCTGCGTCTCCAACTGGGTTATGGCATTATCCGACGGCGCCACGATGATCGGCGCCGCCGTTGGCGGAATAACCGTCAGGTGAGACGGCACAGTAGCCGACGGCGTGGTGGCCGACGGCGTCACCGTCTGCAAGGCAATGCAACCTAGCGACATTGCCAACAGCAAAAAGGCACTGAGAAATGCGTACAGTTTTCGATTCATAGTTGACTCTCCTCGTATAAAATAGCCACAGAGCACATAGAGAAAAACTTAAATTTTTTGTGTCCCTCGTGGTGAAAAGTTTCATTCCACCGCTGGTGAACGCCAGTTAATGTGAAATTCCTTTGAAAAATAGTCCGATGGTCTTGAGTCCAGTAGTCGGCTAGTTATTTTCATCCAACCACCGGTGAACTACCGGTTCATAATAAGGGCAACCTATTATGCACCCTCCCCGAAGAACCTCAAATTCCTCAATCTCATGAGTCTACGGGACAAGGAAAACAGGGCAATTCGCATGGCGCAATACTTCGGTGCTCACATCGCCCAACAGAATATCGGTCATGCTGGATGGGCCGCGCGTTCCCAAAACAATAAGCGAAACCTTCTCCTCCTGCGCCGTTTCCAGGATCGCCCTGGCGGGGACGCCGGCATGGATAATACCCACCGCAGAAATTCCCGCTTTCTGAAGATATTCAACCGTGTCGTTGACAACCTCCTGCGCGACCAATTCCAACTGTTCCACCAGAAGCGCATAGCCCTGTGTTGCCATATAACGCTCCGGCAGTTGATAGACGTGCAGGACGATAACTTCCGCGTTTTCTAACCGCGCGAGATGTTCCAGATATAAAAGGGCGCGCTCGGCTGCCGGTGTGGCATTATGCGCGAAGAGTATGCGTTTGAACATGATCTACATTTCCTCCCTAATATAAGATAGACTACAAAAGTCCAATGTAACCTTCGAGCGCCGCTATGCGGGGGCCCGCAAGCGACGCAGTGACTCGAAAAGCTCACGCTCCTGCTTGGTCAGCGACACCGGCAATTTGACCTCCACGACGGCATAGAGATCGCCGCGCTCCTTAGGGTGGTTAAGGACAGGCATGCCCTGCCCCCGCAGACGGAACTTGGTGCCGTTCTGCGTCTCCGCGGGGATGCGCAGCATCCTGGAATGCCCGCCGGGGGTCGGCACCGCGACTTCACCGCCCAACACCGCCGTATAAAGATCAACGGGGACGACGGTTTCGATGTCTGCTCCATGGCGTTGAAACCGGGAATCGGGCAGCACTGCGATATTCAGATAGAGATCGCCGGGTTGACCACCGGCCGGCCCGGGCGCGCCCTTCCCGGCCACCCGCACACGGGTGCCGTTATCCGCTCCGGCGGGGATGTTGACCTCGATACGCTGGTTGCCGATCTGCAAGATGCGCGACGTGCCCCGGTAAGCTTCCTCAAGCGTGATCTCTATGGGCTGCTCATAATCTTGCCCCCGCTGAGGACGCACACGCCGGCTTGTCGTGCCCCCGCCGAAAATATCGCTGTAAGCCCCGCCGCCCCCACCGAAGAGCTGCTGGAAGAAATCGGAGAACGGGCTGTCTTGCCCGAAAAGGCCACTGAAATCTTCAGGAGTCGCCCGTCGGTATCCTCCGGTTTGACCACCGGCCCACTGCTTCCAGAAATCGTCTGCCTGACCACCGCGTTGCTGCCACGTGTTCCACTCACTGCCGAACTGATCGTACAGCTTGCGTTTCTCCGGGTCAGAGAGCACTTCATAGGCCTCGTTCAGCTCCTTGAACTTCTCCTCGGCGGATTTGTCACCGGGATTCATATCGGGATGATATTTGCGGGCCAGTTTGCGATAGGCGTTTTTGATGTCTTTTTCGCTCGCCCCTTTGGGAACGCCCAAAACGCCGTAATAATCCTTGTATTCCATTGGCCTGCCTCCGTGACCCTAGCGTTTCGCTACCATCACCCGCGCCGGACGTAAAACTTGATCGCCGAGACGATAGCCTTTCCGTTCCTCGGCGACGATCACCATATCTTCCTTCTGCCCATCCCGTGCAGATACCACCCCCACGGCATCATGGAGCAGCGGATCGAAAGGAACATTCACGGTCGGAATCGGTTCGACCCCCTCCAGGCGCAGCAGTTTCAGCATATCGTCATACGTGGCTCGAATGCTCTGATGATAAGGATCGGCCGGGTCAAGATGGCGAATAATCCTGTCGAGGTTGTCCAGTACCTCTAGAAAGCTCAACAGCAGGCGCTTTTTCTCGGCGACAATCTGCTCTTCGGCCATACGCTGTTGACGCCGACGAAAGTTGTCCATATCCGCCCGCAGGCGTAGGGCCATGTCGCGCCAATCCACGGTTTCTTCCGCCGGCGTCATAGCGGCGACAGGGGCCGCCGGTTCCTCCGGCTGTTCAACTGCATGCACGACGCTCTCCTCAGGATCGTCATCGATTCCTGCGGGCCGGTACACCGGAATACGCTGGTGTTTTTTTGCTCCATCTACCATTATACCCTCCCTGTCAGTCAGGTTATACAGAAGGGGGTGACTGATGGCCACCCCCTCCATAGCGACAAAGAACTATCCTTTGTTCTCAAGCTCTCTGCAGGCTCTACACTTCGCGGAATTCACCATCCACCACATCCGGGCCTTCTGGCCCTTCCGGGCCTTCGGGGCCACCCTGCGGGCCGTGACCGTAGCCAGGGCCGACATTCGGGCCGGGCGTTCCGGGGGCTTGAGGCCCGCCGTAAGCCTGCTCGCCCAGTTTCATCGCGGCTTTCTGTAACTCATCCATCTTGCGGCGGATGAGTGCTACATCTTCACTGGAGTCTTTCACCTGCCGCAGGTCATTAACCAACCCTTCGAGTTGCCCACGGAGATCACCGGGTACTTTCTCGCCCAAATCGCTCAAGGTTTTTTCAATCTGATAGCACATACCGTCAGCCTGGTTGCGGGTATCGATTAATTCCTGGTGTTTCTTATCTTCCTCGGCATGCAGCTTGGCCTCTTCAACCAGGCGCTCCACTTCTTTCGGGTTCAGGTTGGTGCTCGCCGTAATGGTGATGCGCTGCTCGCGTCCGGTAGCCTTGTCCTTCGCGTTGACGTTCAGGATGCCGTTCGCGTCGATATCGAAGGTGACTTCGATCTGCGGGATGCCGCGCGGCGCGGGCGGAATGCCGTCGAGCCGGAATTGTCCAAGCAGCATGTTGTTGCCCGCCATCGGACGCTCGCCCTGGTAAACTTTGATGTCCACCGCCGTTTGACCATCTTCAGCGGTCGTGTAAATCTCACTCTTGCGGACAGGCACCGTGGTGTTGCGAGGGATCATGACCGTCATGCGGCCTCCCAACGTCTCCACGCCCAGCGAGAGCGGCGTCACATCGAGCAGCAAAATATCGGTCACATCGCCGCCCAAAACACCACCCTGGATGGCCGCACCCACCGCGACGACCTCATCAGGGTTGACCCCCTTGTGCGGTTCCTTGCCATTGGTCAATTGGCGCACCAGGTCTTGCACCATGGGCATGCGCGTTGCGCCGCCGACCAGCACCACTTCGTTGAGGTCCTTGGCCGCCAACTTGGCATCGGCCAGGGCGCGCTCAAAAGGCACGCGACAGCGCTCCAGCAAGTCGCGGGTGATCTGCTCGAACGTCGCCCGGGTCAGACGCATTTGCAGGTGTTTTGGACCGCTGGCATCCGCAGTGATATAGGGGAGGTTGATCTCGGTTTCCATCATGGTGGAAAGCTCGATCTTGGCCTTTTCGGCAGCTTCGCGCAAGCGTTGCATCGCCTGGCGGTCGTGCGACAAATCGATACCCTGTTGTTTCTTGAACTCGCCTAACAACCAGCGGACCACGCGCTCGTCCCAGTCGTCGCCGCCCAGGTGCGTATCGCCGTTGGTGGATTTCACCTCAATGAGTCCTTCGCCCACTTCCAGGATCGAGACATCAAACGTTCCACCGCCCAGGTCGAAGACCAGGATGGTTTCATCCACTTTCTTGTCCAGGCCATAGGCCAACGCGGCCGCCGTCGGTTCGTTGATGATGCGCTTCACCTCAAGGCCGGCGATTTGACCGGCATCTTTGGTGGCTTGACGTTGGCTATCGTTGAAGTACGCCGGCACGGTGATGACAGCCTGTGTGACCGGTTCACCCAGATAAGCCTCGGCGTCCTGCTTCAACTTCTGCAAGATCATGGCCGAAATTTCCTGCGGTGTGTAATCCTTGTTCATCACCGGGATTTGCACCCGCGCGTCGTTCTGCGGTCCGGCGACAATGGTGTAGGGCACCATCTCGCGCGTAATTTGCACTTCTTTCTCATCGGCGCGACGCCCCATCAGCCGTTTGACCGAGTAGACCGTGTTCTCCGAGTTGACCACGGCTTGACGTTTTGCCGGCACGCCGACCAGACGCTCATTATTCTTCGTAAAAGCAACGACAGACGGACACAAACGCCCCCCTTCCGCCGTTGGAATGACCGTCACTTGTCCAGCTTCCATCACCGCGACTGCAGAGTTCGTCGTTCCCAGATCAATACCTACTATTTTACCCATTTTCCACCTCCAGAACCAGAATTCGAGTTATTCCGACTCTGAGTATAACCGTTAATCATTGGAAAATCATAAGAGCAAGATAAGAATTTTGTATGTATTTGGATGGTGGACGATAGAGAGGCACTCTCAACCCACCAGAGGCGGATGCGCCTCTGGTGGGTTGTCACCTGATGTGATGTCGCCGGGCATTTAAGCGGTCGGTCGGTAAAGCAAAACACGGGCGTCCAGCGGGTCAACCGAGAGCGTCAAAGCACCCTTGGTCAAGGGATGTTGCGTCTCGGTCCATACCTCGGTCAGGACGGCGTCCGGCGGCGCCATGGATTCCAGATGGATGGGGATAGTCACGGGCGTTATGTCGGCGTTCAAAACAACGACGACTCCCTCTTCCGCATGAGTGCGGGCGAACGCATAGGTGCGGTCTTTGGCGTAGAGTGTGACGAAGTCGCCGCCGCGCAGGGCAGGATGCGCTTGGCGCAACGCAATAAAGCGTTTGAAATCCTCGCGCAGGGCCTGATCCCATCGCTGTACATCCCACGGAAAGGCACGACGACAGTCGGGGTCGGCGCCCCCTTCCATGCCAATTTCGTCGCCGTAATAGATGCTTGGCGCGCCGGGGAACGTCATCTGGAACAACGTCGCCAGGCGTAGGCGGCGCTTATCCCCTCCTACCAGCGTCAAAAAGCGCGGTTCGTCGTGACTGCTGAGCAGATTGTACTGCGCCAGGATCACGGGCCAGCTATACAGGTTCAACAGCCGATCCACCTGCCGCGCGAAGTGGGGAGCATCCAGCCGTTTGAGTTTGAATCCGCCAGGGCGCTGCGACATGTCCAGCATCTCCTGACCGAAGAAGCCATAACATGCGCGGTTGAAGCCGTAGTTCATCACCGCGTCGAAATGGTCGCCTTGCAGCCAGGGTCTGGCTTCGTCCCAGATTTCGGCGAGGATGTAGGCTTCAGGGTTGACGGCCTTCACGCGGCGGCGGAACTCCTCCCAAAAGCCGGGGGTTTTGATTTCCAGCGGAACGTCCAATCGCCAGCCGTCGATGCCCTGACGCAGCCAATACTCAGCTACATCGTAGATGAAATCGCGCACTTGAGAATGGTCGGTGTTGAGTTTCGGCAGTTCACGGTTGTTCCACCAACAGACATAGTTGGGTTTGCGCTTATCATCGAAGGCGTTCAAGGGAAATTTTTTGATGCTGAACCAATCAATATAAGGGGACTGCGGCCCATTTTCCATGATATGGTTGAACTGCAAAAATCCACGGCTGGCGTGATTGAAGACGCCGTCCAGCACCACGCGGATGCCGCGCCGATGGGCCTGCTCCAGGAATTGGGCAAAGGCTTGATTGCCGCCCAGGATTGGGTCCACGGTGTAATAATCGTGAGTATGGTAACGATGATTCGCCGCAGATTGAAAAATCGGATTAAAGTAGATGGCGTTGATGCCCAGATCCTCGAGGTAATCCAGGTGCGCGACAATGCCCGGCAAATCGCCGCCCTTGAAACCGCGAACGGTCGGCGGCGACTCCCACGATTCAAGATTCGCCGGTTTGGTCAGCTTTTCGCTGCGGGCAAATCGATCCGGAAAAATCTGATAGAAAACTGCATCTTGGACCCACGCTGGTATGTGACCGATCATCGTAATCCTCCTCCATAGTCGAAGAGTCTTGTGAACGTAGCAATTTTTTAATAGCTTACCCCCTATCCCTTTCTTCCCGCGTTGGCGCGGGGGAAAGGGGATTTTTTTGTGGGTTTTTGCCGGCGGGCTGCGCCCGCCGGCAAAAATCTCTTATTTTCTCCCTCTCCCTAGCGTTTTCGCTGGGGAGGGGGCAGGGGGAGGGGAAATCTTCTCCCCGCACCCAGGACTCACAGAACTCAACGGTTACCATTGGCCGCGAGCTTACGCTCACTGCGTTTTTGCATGGCGCGGCCCAAAAGAGCCAGAACAAAGGCGATACAGCCAACGCCGGCAGCGATCAACAGGCCGGCATCGGCCCAGAACTGCAAGGGGAAGAGACGAATCAGCGTATCGGAATAGTCGAAGAGCCAGGTATCCGCCGCAAAGAAAACGCCGTGGAAAGCCGTGAAAAACGCATCAAACCCCACCGCCATCCACACGCCCAGGAGCACCAGCACACACAGCGTGAACAGACTGCCGTCTGAGAGCGCACCCCAAACCTGCGCCAGACGGCCTTGCCGGATCAGCACATACGCGGCAACCACGGCGATGACAAACGCGATCAACGCCGCCGCCGTCAAACGGTCGTAGACCAGCTTGACGTCATTCATGTGGCCGATCTCGCGCGCGTTAAAGGCCACCGTCCCATCCGCAAAACGCAGCTCGTCCAGGCTCGCTGTGCCGCGCGGCATGTTGAGGAAGGCGATGCTCGCGCGCGCCAGACGCAGACGCTCGTCCGGCGGCATCGCCAACGGGTCGGCAGGGAAGCCGGGACGGGCATATTCCCATGCCGGATACCACGGTAGGGTCAACAAGCGGACCGCCCCCATCACCAGTAGCAGCGGAATCGCCACCACAATCAACAGCCGCAGCACCACGCGCATCGTTTGCTCCTGAAAATAAGTCTGTAGGGTGAACTGGCAACTCGCCCATTGCAGTACGCAAGTTGCCAACTCGTGCACAACCTCTAGTTATACAGCAAAACACCAGAATCGGTAGTGTCTCTGGCCGATGCGTCCAACCGGCCTGGCGAACGTTAAAAAAACCTGCGCCAGGTTTTGTCCTCTCTTTTGCCACACTTCTGTAATTTTACGCGACATCGATTTATGTTATAATGCCTATGTTATGGAAGAAATGGCGCTCACACTCAAGGGAACCCAACAAGGCATTTTGCTATGCCCTTTGTCAGAGTCCTGGGAGGAGGTGCTCCAGGCACTGGAAAACGCTCTGCGCGACGCGGAAACCTTCTTTCGCGGCAGTCGCATCATCCTGGACATGGGCAGCCGGGAACTGACGAAAGAAAACCTGCTCGCCTTGCGCGCCGTTCTGGATCGATACGATATAGAGTTGTGGGCTGTCTTAAGCGAGAACGAAGCAACCGTCCACACGACCCGCGCTTATGGCTTACGCACCCGCCTGCCGGGAGAGGCAGCGTCTAAAGAAGCCTCGCCCTCTGCTGTGGCGGAAGCCAATGCGCTGGTTGTACAGCGCACCCTGCGCTCCGGCCAAAGCCTGAAATACCCCGGCCATATCGTCCTGATCGGTGATGTAAATCCCGGGGCGGAAGTGATTGCCGGGGGGCACATCATCGTGTGGGGAAAGATGCGCGGGCTGGCCCATGCCGGCGCCCTCGGCGATGAACAAGCCATCATCTGCGCCCTGGAATTAGCCCCGGCTCAGCTTCGCATTGCCGGGCACATCGGTCGTCCGCCCGAGAGTCGACGGCGTAAGCCACTGCCGGAGATCGCTAGAGTCATTGAGAACAATATCGTTGTAGAACCCTGGGCAACAAGGGGGTAAAATGGCCGGGAAAATCATCACCATCTCATCGGGGAAAGGCGGCGTCGGCAAAACCACCGCCACCGCCAATATCGGGTTGGGACTGGCTATGCTGGGGGTGCGGGTCATTTGCATCGATGCCGACATCGGATTGCGCAACCTCGACGTGATGTTGGGTCTGGAAAACCGCATCGTGTACGACATCGTCAACTACGTCGAAGGGCGCTGCCGTTTCCGCCAGGCGTTGGTGCGCGACAAACGCTTCCCGGAGTTGTTTATGCTGCCGGCCGCCCAGACCCGCGCCAAAGACGCCGTCACCATTGAGCAAATGATCAACGTCGCCAACGAAGCCGCGCAGATGGTGGATTACGTCCTCATCGATTCGCCTGCCGGGATCGAACATGGCTTCCGCTGTGCCTCGGCACCGGCCGAAATGGTGCTGGTGGTGACCAACCCGGAGATTGCCTCGGTGCGCGACGCCGACCGCGTCATTGGCCTGTTGGAAGCCGAAGGCGGCTCGCCGACACGTCTGATCATCAACCGCATCAAGCCCGAATTGGTGCAACGCAAAGAGATGCTCGCGCCGGAAGATGTGGTGGATATGCTCTCCGTCGATCTCATCGGCCTGATCCCTGAAGACCCTGAGATTTTGGCCGCCGGAAATCGCGGGCAACCCGTTGTTCTCAATAACGGGTCTTCCGCCGGCCAGGCCTTCCTGGACATCGCGCGACGCCTGCAAGGGGAGGATATTCCCTTTGCACCCTTGAAGTCTCAATCCTTTTTCAGACGTCTTTTTGGATCTCGTTGAGAGGAGGCGCCATGAACTTATTCAACCTTTTCAAACGCCGCAAGAACTCAGGCAAAGACATTGCCGCGCAGCGCCTGCGGCTGGTTCTCGCGCACGATCGGGCTAACATTTCGCCGGGCATGTTGGCGCTGTTGAAAGACGAAATCATCGCCGTCATCTCCAAGCACCTGGAAATCGATCCCACCAAGGTGGAGGTCAACTTCACCGAAGATGACCGCGAGACGCGCCTGGTCGCCGACATTCCTCTCACCACCTCGCGGAAAAGACAGTCATAAGATTATGCGCACGTCGCCCTGGGAACATTTTGATTGGGGACTGCTGCTCATCGCCGTTCTCCTCGCCGTCATCGGGTTGCTGATGATCTACAGCGCCACACGGGGGGCCACAGACCTGGCCGATACCTGGCGCAAACAGGCCGTCTATGTCGCCATCGGCGTCGTGGTGATGTTTCTCGTGGCTTTCATCAACTATCGTTGGCTGGAAAGCCTGCAATGGCCGCTCTACATTTTAACCATAGGTCTCCTCGTCTTCACACTGCTTTTCGGGCGCAGTGAAATCGGGGACGTGCGTCGTTTTATCTACATCGGCGGTGTCTCGATCCAACCGGCCTTTCCGGCCTTAGTTTTGTTGATCGTCAGCCAGGCCAGTTTGCTGGCACGCCATGCGCCTAGCCCGCCCGGCATCCAGGAACTGGTGGTGTCGTTCATGATGACTGCCCTGGCCGCGGTTCTCGTGTTCAAACAACCCAACTTGAGCACGGCCACCCTCTACATCGCTACGTGGGTCGTGATGATCTTTGCTTCCGGCGTTCCACTCCGTTACTTACAGGGCATCGGCATTGTGGGATTGATCGCCGCGCCTATCTTGTGGACCAATATGGATGACTATATGCGTCAACGCATCTTCAACTTCTTCGATCCCACCGCCGATCCTGCGGCGTATTTCAACATTAAACAAGCCTTGATCAGCATTGGATCGGGGGGCTTGATGGGCAAAGGCTTTGCCACCGGAACGCAAAGCCAGTTACACTTCTTGCGTGTCCGGCACACCGACTTCATCTTCTCCGTCGTGTGCGAGGAATTGGGGTTCGTCGGCGCGGTGTTGATTTTGCTCATCTTTGGGTTGCTCCTGTGGCGCTTACTGCGCATCGCCGCCAACGCCGCCGATGCCACCGGCCAACTCATGGTCACGGGCGTCATCACCTACATCTTCTACCAACTGCTCATCAACGTGGGGATGAATCTCAGCGTCATCCCCGTCGCCGGTCTGCCACTGCCCTTTATCAGCAGTGGCGGCAGTGCCCTGGTCATCACCTTTGTAGGGCTGGGGCTGGCGGAAAGCGTTGCCATGCGCCAGAAACGCCTGGAGTATTAAAACACAAGGAGATCATCATGACAGTTCGCGTCCGTTTTGCACCCAGTCCGACAGGACATCCCCACATCGGCAATATCCGCACGGTGGTCTTCAACTGGCTATTCGCCCGCCATCAGCACGGGCAGTTTATCCTGCGCATCGAAGACACCGACCGCACGCGCTACGTCGAAGACGCCATCCGCGTGATCACCGATGGCCTGCGCTGGTTGGGGATGGACTGGGATGAGGGACCGGAAGTCAGCGGAGACTACGGGCCTTACGTTCAATCCGCACGAACGGCGATCTATCGAGAGAAAGCCGAAGAACTGGTAGCAATGGGGAAAGCCTACCGCTGCGACTGCACCCCGGAGCGGCTCGAACAGGTCCGCGAGGTTCAGCGCGCGCGCGGGGAAACGCCGATGTACGACGGATATTGCCGCAACCGGCCGATTGGAGAAGTAGCACCCGACAAACCCCACGTCATCCGGCTCAAAGTGCCACGCGACGGCGTCACCGTGATGCACGACATCCTCAGAGGTGACATCACCTTTGAAAACCGCCTGATCGACGATCAGGTTTTGCTGAAAAGCGACGGGTATCCCACTTACCATCTCGCCGTCGTGGTCGATGATCACATGATGGGCATCACCCACGTGATGCGCGGCGACGATTGGATCTCCAGCGAGCCTAAACGCCTGCTGCTGTACGCAGCTTTTGGCTGGGAGCCGCCCATCTATGCGCACGTCCCGTTAGTGCTCGGCATGGACGGCAAGAAACTCGGCAAACGTCACGGCGCCGTCTCCATCGACGAATTTCGACGACAGGGCTATCTCCCGGAAGCAGTCTTCAACTTTCTGGCACTGCTCGGTTGGTCGCCCGGTGCCGGCGAAGAACAGGAAATCTTCACCCGCGAGGAGTTGATCGCGCGCTTCGACATCACGCGCATCAACCTGGCGCCCGCCGTCTTCTCTTACGATAAGCTCAACTGGATGAACGGCGCCTACATCCGTGCCCTCTCCCGCGAGGAACTGCTGGAGCGGCTGATCCCCTTCTGGGCGGACGCGGGAATGATCCCGCCAGACGTGCCGGTGGAGCTTCTCCCCACCCTCAAATTGCTGGTGCCGCTCGTCCAGGAACGCCTGAAGACCCTGCGCGATGTGGTCGAATTGACCGACTTTATCTTCACCGACATCGCCACCCCGCCCGTGGAGAAACTGATCGGCAACCAGATGACGGCGGAGCAAAGCCTGGAGGCGATACGCCGCGTGCAGGCTCTACTGGCAGAAGCGCCCCATTTCGAGGCCACCGCGCTGGAAATGCCGCTGCGCCAGCTCGCCGCTGAACTGGGACTGAAGGCCGGGCAGTTGTTCAGCATCGTGCGCAACGTCGTCACCGGCAAGGAAGTCTCCCCGCCGCTTTTCGGCAGCATCGAGGCATTGGGACGAGAAAAGACGCTCAAGCGCTTAGAACGCGCGGAAGAAGCGCTGGTAGGCTACATCACATCCCAGCAAGGGAAGTAGAACGCCAGGTATGGTGACCGGGCAACGCTTGTAGCGCCTCCGTCACCCGTCCCCACTCCGCCAACGTAAGCGTCTCGGCGCGGCGTGTCGCGTCGACGCCGACGCCTGCTAAGGCCGCCGCCACGTCCGCGACCGGAAGAGGCAGATTCGCTGAGAGCGTGTTGCGCAACTGTTTGCGCCGTTGCGCGAAGCCGGCGCGCACCACGCGGAAAAATTCGCCCACGTCTGTTACCGGAACAGGCGGCATCTCATGCACATCGAGGCGCACGACGGCGGACTCCACATCCGGCGCAGGAAAAAACGCCCCCCGTTTCAATCGCATCCCGATGCGCGGTTGCCCGTAGAACTGCACACTCACCGCCAACAGGCTCATGGCATCCGGGACGGCAACCATGCGCGTCGCTACCTCGCGTTGCACTGTCACCACCATCCGCAGAGGACGCACCGTCGCTTCGAGCAGATGACGCATCACCGCTCCCGTAATGTAATAGGGCAGGTTGGCGACGACGTGGTAATGGGGCAGGCGCGTTCCCCACAGGGGCATCACCGGGACAGGCTGAACGTCCAGCAAGGTCGCCGGATCGAGGTCAAGAATGTCGCCGTGGACGATGGTGACGTTGGCAAACGCCGCCAACTCCTGATGCAGGATGGCAACTAAATGCGGGTCCGTTTCTACGGCAATGACATGCCCGGCGCGGGCGGCCAGAGCCGCCGTCAGTGTGCCCAGGCCCGCTCCCACCTCGATCACGGTGTCGGCAGGGGTTAGTTCGGCCAGCGCCGTTATCCGCGCCGGCGCCGTCGGTTCAACGAGGAAATTTTGTCCTAGAGATTGACGCGGTACAAGGCCGTAATGCCGCAGTAGCGCGCGGGGATCATCCGTCATGGGCCGAAATAATTGATGACGCTCGGGACCGGCGTGAGCAGGTACACATCCACCCAGCGATACCACAGTTGCAGATTGGAATCGTCATACCCCAGGTCGATACGCCGCCCGTAGATGGCGCCGCCGGTATCACCGGCATAGCCGATGCCGTAGCCGGGCACGTATACCTGCGTCCGTAGTGGAATCACATCGGGATCGACGGCGACAATCCCATAGCGCATCTGCATGCCAGTCGCCGTGCGCCCGTAGTGGGCCGATGAAGGCGATACGCCCGCCGTCCCGGCGCTGTAGGACGTCGCCAGCATGCGGATGACCCGCCAATACTCCACCGGGCCACTTTCCGTCGCCAGTTGGCGGATGACAATTTTCGTGCCGTAGCCCATCACCCGGTTGGTAGGGGCCAACACTACGCTCTCCCCCTCCACCCACCGATCGACCACCTGTCCATCTTCGTAACGCAGGCGGATGCGGCGTTCAAGCACGCCCGGCGCACCCTCTTGAAGCAGGCTTTGAGTGTCGATTTCAGAATTGGGATCAGGCTGCCATTCTGCATCGAAAGGTATCGGACTCTGCTCCACCACCACGCTCTCGGTCACGCGATAGATCCGAATTTCTCCCCCGTCGCCCAAGGGGGCATCCAACGCCGGCGTGGTGTAATCCTGCCCGTTGAGGGTCACGCCCAGATCGGCCAGAACCTCGCCCACCTGAGCGCGGTGAGTGCGGGTGCGCAACACATGCCCATCCACATGGACCGACACGGGGATCGAGCGTTCCATGCGGATGTGCATCCCATTGTGCAGCGGTGTAGCCAGGTCAGGATAGACACGATCCGCGCGGTAGAGTTGAATCCCGGCCTGATACAGGGCCGCGCCTACCGTAGCCGCATTCGAGTACAAAGCGGTGCGTACTCCGCCGTCCTCCAACACAATCTGCACCGCCCGCTCGATGACGATGCGGAAACGTGTGTCCGGCGGGTCCGTCACGGAGGCCGGACGGATCTGGACGCTGTCGTGGCTGTCCAGAACAACACCTGCCTGGGCCAACAGGTCGGCGGCGCTCTCCTGATGGGCATACAGGAGACGCTCGCGGCCGTCAACCACGATCATGACCGGTTTCGCCCGCTCAATCCGCACTTCCATGCCGGCCTGCAGCGCCGTATCCAACGCCGGAACAAGGCGGTCTTCGGGGCGCAAACTGAGGTTCAGGTCGGCCAACAACAACGCGACCGTCGGTTGGTGAGTGCGCACCTCGCGGCTCTCACCATCAAGGGTCAAGGTAACCGGCGTCAACGTTGCCCGGTATCCGGCCGTCAAGGCCACACAGGCCAGGATCGCCAGAAGAAAGGCTACCAGCTTATTTATCCACTTCACGCAACCACTTCCAATAGCCATATCAAACCGGGACTTACACAAATTTCCGTTTGTAGTGGCGACTTCAGCCGTTCTTAGCTCCTAAGAGACGCCCGAAGGCATCATTGCCAACCCGCCGCCGCTGGATTCGAGTCACGCTTACGTAAGTCCTGTATAAAAGACGATGCCCGAAAGGGACCGGAGACCAGGCGCCCCTGCGGCACCCGGAAAGTCCTCCTTACCGTTGCTTCCTTCCGGACCTGGCGGGGTTCGAAGGTTTCCGCCGCGCAGGACCCAGTCTTCAGCCCCCGTCGAGCATCGTCCTCCTATATAGTTTCTCAAGTGAGTCAGCGACAATAAAAGTCTCACGATTCACCTTATGGTAACGGAAAGTGCTGCTTTGTCAAGAGAACGGATATAGTGCATTAGGGGGAGACGCTCGGCCCGGCCTCTGACCGCGCCCGCCTGTGTCCTGCGGTGGCCCGGTCACAGCACTTTCCAATCTGCCCTATACCCTTGTCAACTGGTGCAAAAGGCGTATAATAAAAAGCGTTATCGTCGTGGAGGTAAGTGCTATGCCATTGTATGAATATCAATGCCAGGAGTGTGGATTACGCTTTGAGCGTCGCCAGCACTTTAGCGACAAGCCGGTTACGGTGTGCCCCGAATGTGAGGGGCCGGTGGTGCGTTTAATTCATCCCGCCGGCATCATCTTCAAGGGATCGGGTTTTTACGTCACCGATAACCGCTCGAAGTCATCGACCGCCGTCGGGGGAAATCGCAAGACGGACGAGAAGTCATCTGACGAAAAACCCGCGACGGAGAAAAGCGCCAAAGTGGATACCGCTGCCGGCGGCGAGGGCACAAAAGCCGAACCATAAGACGTCTCATGAGCCATTCCACACCCACAAGGGCTTAGCGGATGCGCTAAGCCCTTGTGTATGAAGCCGGGGGGAACCGAGCGGCCAGTCCGCAGAGCTTAGTGAGTTCAGCCAATGGCTTTAGCCCCGGCTGAAGCCTATTGTTCTATGCTCCTCATGACTCCACGTGCATCAGGTGCGCCACCGTTACCCCGTCCCCACCCTCGTTCTCGGCAGCGGACTCGTAGGAAGTCACCAGCGGATGGGAAGAGATGAAACTGCGAATTTCTCGCCGCAGTTTGCCGGTGCCTTTGCCGTGGATGATCCGCACCCAGGGTAGTGCCGCCATGGCCGCGTCGTCCAGGTAACGGTCCAGGCGCTCCAGGGCTTCCTCTACCGTCTGCCCACGCAGATCGATCTGGATGCCGGGCGATGGCCCACGCGGCGGAGTTTTCACCTCGGCGGCGGACGGCGCCGGGGCGTGATGGAGCTTTTCAAGAGCGTCGGCGCCCACGCGGGTGCGCAGCGGGCCGGCCTGCACGATAAATTCTGCCCCCTCCACCGCCACCACTGTGCCCTGCACGCCCAGCGCCGTTAACGTCACCGTGTCGCCCACCTGGATGGGGCCGGACGGAGTTTCGGCATCCGGGGGGAGCATCACGTCCACCAACGACGGCGCGACTGTCGGCACAGTGCTCTCCCACTCGTCAAGTTCTTCGGTCACTGCATCCAACACCGGCGGCGCCTCGCGCCACGGCGTCGCCAGGATACGCTGGCGCAAGGCGCGTATCTCTTCACGCAGTGCCGTTACCTCAGCGTGCGCCTCTTGTTCTGCCTGGCGCAGAATCGCGCGGCGTTCCTCCTCGATGTTGTGCAGACGCTGGCGCAAATCTCCGGCGAGCGTGGTGGATTCTTGAGAGGCCAGACGCGCCTCGTCGCGCGCCTGGGCAGTCTGGATACGCAGGTGATGCAAATCCTCCAGCATATCGTCGGCGCGCAGTTCTTCGCCGGAGATCATCCGGCGGGCTTCTTCTACGATGTCCTCCGGCAGTCCCAGGCGGCGGGCAATCGCAAAGGCGTTCGACCGCCCGGGCAGGCCGATGATCAGATGGTAAGTCGGGGCCAGGGTCTCCACGTCGAATTCCATCGAGGCGTTGCGCACGCCGGGTGTGCTGTGGGCATACAGCTTGAGTTCGGGGTAGTGCGTCGCCACAAACGCCGTACAACGTCGTTTGCGGAAGGTATCCAGCAGTGCGCGCGCCAATGCGGACCCCTCGGCAGGATCGGTGCCGGCGCCCAATTCGTCCAGGAGCACCAGCGCGCGGTGATCGACGTGTTCCAGGAACGAGATGATGTTGGTGAGGTGCGACGAAAAGGTCGAAAGGCTCTGTTCGATGGATTGTTCGTCGCCAATATCGGCCACGACTGTCTCGAAACACGACAGTCTCGCGCCCTGTTCGGTCGGCAAATGCATACCCGCCTGCGCCATCAGCGTAAGCAGGCCCACAGTCTTCAGAGAGACCGTTTTGCCGCCGGTATTCGGGCCGGTGATGACCAGGATATGCGTCTCGTCATCCAGTTCGACGTTGACTGGCACCACGGTCGCCGGGTCGAGCAAAGGATGGCGCGCGCCGGGCAGGTAGACCACCGTGCCCGGGCGAACATTGCCGTCCGGGGGAGCAGGAAGTGGATCGGTAATCGGCACCAGTTCCGGTTCGGTCGCGTTGATGTCCGCAGCATAGCGCGCTTTGGCAAACGTGAGGTCGATTTCGGCGAGCGCATTCACTGTCGCGGTGATCTCGTCGGCGTCGTGAGCGACGTGTTCGGTCAACGCGCGCAGCAAACGGTAAATCTCTTCCTCTTCGGCCAAAGCGAGTTCACGCAGGGCGTTGTTCAGCTCGACAATGGCGGTTGGCTCCATAAAGAGCGTCGCGCCGCTCGACGAGCGATCGTGAACGATGCCCTGGACATGCCCTTTGAAATCGGCCTGAACCGGAATGACGAAACGGCCCTCACGGCGCGTGATCAGGGCTTCCTGGAGGTAGGGAGCCACCTCCGCCGAGGTGATGATGCGGCGCAGCCGGTCTTGAATACGGTCCTGGGCAATCCGCAGATCACGCCGGATACGCGCCAGCTCCGGCGACGCATGGTCACGGACTTCACCGCGGTCATCCAAAACCTGCCCAATCGCGTCCACCAGAGTGGAAAGGGAGTGAATTCGCCAGGCCATGTCGGCCAGAGCGGGGAACTGCGTCTCTAACACCGTCAGGGTGCGCCTCACGCGGTCGGCGCTCACCAGCGTATCGCGCACCTGAAGCAAATCGGCAGGTTGCAGGGTCACGCCATGCAGGGCATGTTCCACGCCGGGGCGGATATCCTGCACGCCGCCCAGAGCAAATTCAGGCCGCACGTCCAACATTGCCCGCGCCTCGCGGGTCAGCGCCAAGCGCTCCCGCGCCTCGCGGCAGTCAGAAGTCGGCAGCAGAGAGAGTGCCAGCGCTGCGCCTCCCGAAAAGTCGGTGTATTGCGCCAGACGTTTCAAAATTTCAGGATATTCAAGGGTGAGCCAATGCCGATCCATCAAAACTCCTCTGAAAATAGCCCCAGAGCACCCAGAGTTCACAGAAAAAAACTCAAATTCTTTGTGTCCTGCGTGCCCTTCGCGGTGAAGAGTTTTCATCCCACCGCTGGTGAACCGCCAGTCAATGACGAATTCCTTTAGAAATAGCCCCAGAGCACCCAGAGTTCACAGAGAAAAACTCAAATTCTTTGTGTCCTGCGTGCCCTTCGCGGTGAAGAGTTTTCATCCCACCGCTGGTGAACCGCCCCCTTCATGATGAATTCCCTTAAAAATAAACCGCTAATCTCGCTAATCTTGTACTCGTCAGTATTGAACACCACAACGTGGGATTTTTACCGCCGGAGCGCCGGGTTCACCGAGATTGATGCTATTTCTCTGCGTCCTCAGCGTGCTCAGCGGTGGGAACGAATTTAGCCGC